>NZ_JBHUKY010000026.1:0-134516 GCF_042684125.1 Paenibacillus rhizoplanae
CCGCAGCCAGCGGCGCCAGGACGGCCGCAGCCGCCAGCAGCGGCCAGGCCCCGCTGCCCGCGCCCAGCGCCAGAGGCGCAGCGGCAGCGGCCAACGTCAGCAGCGCGGCGCTAAGGCCCGCGCGCCGCTCCTGCCGGGCAGGCAGCCCGCCGAAGGTGGCGGCCAGCCCTTCATTGCCGCGGGCCAGGGGATAGCGGGCCATCGCCCGCACCATGTACCAGCGGCCCCAGACCGGCGGCAGCAGGAGCAGCGGCAGCAGCCTGAAGCTGCCGCCTTCGAGCCATGCCGCCAGCAGCGAGGCCTTCAGCAGCAGGAGCAGCACGCAGGCCAGCACGCCCATAGCGCCGACACGGCTGTCCTTCATGATCTCCAGCATCCGCTCCCTGGAGCGGTAGCTGAGCAGCGCATCGGCGCTGTCCATCCAGCCGTCCAAATGCAGCCCGCCGGTCAGCCCCACCCACAGGATGAGGGTGATTACAGCGGCAGGCCAGGCCGGCAGCAGCCAGCCTGCCGCTGCAGCACCGAGCGCCGTGCTAAGGCCGATGGCTGCCCCGACGAGCGGATAATAGACCACGCTCGCGCGCAGCAGCTCCGGCGAGAAGTCTTCCCGGCTGCGGACCGGAAAACGCGTCAGGAACTGAAAAGCAGCCGCTGCATTTCCCCGCGCACTCACAGAAGATACTCCCGGCTTCTCAGCTCAACCGGGATTCCGGCGGTAACAAGAAATACCGGCCCGCACCGGGCAGCAAGCTGGGCGTTCATCCTTCCGGCCAAATCACGGTACAGCCGGCCCAGCGGATACTCCGGCACAATACCGCCGCCTACTTCATTTGTGACCAGAATCAACGTGCCCTCGAAGCCGGAGACGGCCTGCTCCAGTTCGGCAATTGCAGCCTCTACTAATTCCTTCCTGTCACTTCGCTCCTCCACAGCCAGCAGCTGATTCGACAGCCAGAGCGTCAGGCAGTCCACCAGCACAGTCTGGCCACTGCCGGAGAGCCGCCCCAGCAGTGCTGCGAGCTTAAGCGGCTCCTCCAGCGTCTCCCACTGGAAGCCGTCCGCCTGCCGCTGCTGCCGGTGCAAGGTAATCCGCGCTTCCATCTCCTCATCAAAAGCCTGTCCAGTCGCCACATAGACCGCCTGCTGCGAGTCAGCCAGCTTGCGGGTCAGACGCTCGGCGAAGCCGCTTTTACCGCTGCGTGCCCCGCCCGTGACCAGAATGCTCATACGCTCTCCGAGCCGGAGACACCCGCGCTCTCGAAGGTTGCCATCTCACGCATAATCCGGCAGACCGCTTCGATGAAATGCAGACACAGCGCGCCCCCGGTGCCTTCGCCCAGCCGCAGGCCCATATCAATCAGCGCTTCCAGACCGAGACGGTCCAGCATCAGCTTGTGCCCCTGCTCACCAGAGACATGGGAAGCGATCATATATGCTGTGGATTCCGGCGCCAGTGCCCGGGCGATCAGGGCTGCCGCCCCAGAGATGAAACCGTCCAGAATGACCGGAATCCGCAGGGCTGCCGCTCCGAGTATCAGCCCGGCTAGCCCGGCAATCTCAAGCCCCCCGACCTTGGCGAGCACATCAACCGGATCTGCAGGGTCGGGGTTATTCACCTGAAGGGCACGTTCGATTACCGAGATTTTGTGCTGGAGCCGCTCATCGTTAATGCCTGTCCCCCGTCCTGCCGCCGTCTCTGCCGGAACGCCCTCGAGTGCGCACAAGACCGCCGCACTGGCTGTCGTATTCCCGATGCCCATCTCCCCGGTAATAAAAATCTCCGTGCCGTTCTTCACCGCCTCCTGCGCCACATGAATTCCGGCCAGAATTGCGCGCAGCGCATCCTCCCGGCTCATCGCCGGACCTGCTGCCATATTGTCTGTGCCCCGGCGGACCTTGCGGTTAATCAACTGCGGGTGGTCGATATCACCGTTGATCCCGATGTCCACGAACTGCACCTCAGCACCGCCCTGGCGGGCCAGCACATTCACCGCCGCCCCGCCGCTGAGGAAGTTATAGGCCATCTGCATGGTCACCTCCTGCGGAAAAGCACTGACGCCTTCACAGCAGACTCCATGGTCTGCGGCCATAACCACTACCGTTCGTTTGCTGTAGCAGGGCTGCTCTACTTTGGAGATTCCGGCCAGCCGGACAGCCAGCGCCTCCAGCCGCCCGAGGCTTCCGGGCGGCTTGGTCAGACTGTTTAGGCGGAGCACTGCACGTAGTGTAGCTTTTTCGTCAGGCGGAGCGATCCGTCCGGTTACTTCTTGAATGGCTGAGATCATGATATTGCCTCCTATTAGATAGTGCGAATTAGATAGTGCGAATGCGGACTCCCGCTGCAAGAATACATCTGTGTCTGCTGATCAGGTTACGTTGAAGTTGTGTAACAGTCATTGAAGTTTAAATTCGCAAGTATTACAGGCCATGCCGCTCATTAGCGAACAGAAGGGCCTAAGCCTGTATGAGAAGGATAAATTTAGTCAAATTGCTGCTATGGAGGTGGTGCAGTGTGTAAGCATGCTGTGTAAAAGTTGCAGGGTGCGGGTGTGCGGGGTGGCGGAATAGTGCAGCACGTGGTAGGTCAAGGTAGCTGAAATCAAGTGCATTAATACCCCTCATTTGACCGCCTAGTCCCATTTCGCAGAAATCAGGTGCACTAATACCCCTCATTTGACCGTCGAGCCCCATTTCGTTGAAATCAGGTGCACTAATGCTCCTCATTCAACCGTCGAGCCCCATTTCACCAAATTCAGGTGCACTTGTGCACCTGAGCACAGTAGGATCAAAGGGATTTCCTCCTCCCCTCTCCTTCACCAGCCTACTCCCACCATAACCAGAGGGATTTCTCCCCCTTATTCCTAACTACCGCCAGCCTACATCCCGCCACAATTACCTAGTTACCTGCCAACCGCCTACCCGCCCGCCAACTTTCAGCACCATCAAGCCCCCACCGGCTTCCCCAGCCTTCCCCCATTACAAGCCCAAAAGCCCCCTCCAAATGAAGAAGGGGGCCTCCTGATCCGGCGGCGGGCCGGATGCTGTTACAATATCCCTATTTCTTCCTTTAAGGATTATAGGTGATATGAAATCATCTTACAATTACATTTTTACCTGCAACACTATGCAGCATTGTCACCTTCGTGAAGTCTTCCAGCCGCTCCAGCGCTTCGGTCAGCTTCGCCGTAGAAGCGGCGTAGGAGCAGCGGATATAGCCTTCCCCTCCAGCTCCGAACACATGGCCCGGCACCACGGCAACCCCTGCCTCCTGGAGCAGGCGCATGGCGAACTCTTCTGACCCGAGCCCGGTGCGGCTGATCGAAGCGAAGGCATAGAAGGCCCCCTGCGGCATATGGCAGGACAATCCGGCGGACCGCAGGCCCTCCACGATCAGCGAGCGGCGTTCCTTGAAGCACGCCTTCATCCGCTCCATATCCGGGAGCGCACTGCGCAGCGCCTCGACCGCAGCAATCTGTCCCGGCAGAGGTGCGCACATGGCGGTGTATTGATGGATTTTGAGCATGGCCGAGAGCAGCTCACGGTTCCCGCAGGCATATCCCACCCGCCAGCCCGTCATGGCAAAAGCCTTCGAGAACCCGCTGATCACCACCGTCCGCTCCTGCATCCCGGGCAGTGAGGCGATGCTTACATGCTTGCTGTCGTAGGTCAGCTCGGCATAGATCTCATCGGAAATGACGATCAAGCCATGCTCCTTCACCACTTCAGCCACCGGCAGCCAGTCCTCATAAGTCATGATCGCCCCCGTAGGATTGCTTGGAAAATTCAAGATCAGCAGCTTCGTGCGCGGCGTTACCGCCTTACGCAGAGCTTCGGCAGTGAGCTTAAAACCTTCCTCCGCCTTTGTCTCCACCGGTGCCAGCGCCCCACCGTTCAGGTAGGCAATAGGCGCATAGGCAACATATCCAGGAGCAGGAATCAGCACCTCGTTGCCCGGAGCAATGAAGGCCCGCAGCGCCAGATCCACCGCTTCACTGCTGCCCACCGTGACCAGAATCTCATCCGCAGGATCGTAGCGCAATCCGAAGCCCGTCTCTAGATAGCCCGCAATCTCCTCCCGCAGCTCCGGCAGTCCGCTGTTAGAGGTATACCCGGTCTCACCGCGATCCAGCGCACGGATACAGGCTGCTCTTACCTGCTCGGGTGTAGCGAAGTCCGGCTCGCCTACTCCCAGTGAGATAATATCGTTGTTACCCGCAGCCAAATCAAAAAAAGCCCGGATGCCCGAAGGCGGAATCTCTTGTAACCGCGGATTAATAATGAAGGCATTGTCCCTTCTCATCGTATTCATAGCCTGACACCTCCATATACTACAGGCTGCGCTTGAGGCACTTGAGGGAGCTGATGGGTATGATTGGCATAATCATGATCGGCTTGCTGCGCCTCCTTGACTTGCCCCTGCGGCTTAACTCTTGTATCCGCCACCGTCCGCGCTCCCTCGCCAAGGTCACCTTGCAGCCCCCCGCGCTCCCGCAGTGATCTGGTAATAATCTCATCCAGCAGGCTGCTGAAGTCCATTCCGGCCGCCTTAGCACTCTGGGGCAACAGGCTGGTTGCCGTCATTCCGGGCAATGTATTCACCTCCAGCACATAAGGGATGCCATCCTTCAGCAGCATATCCACCCGTGCATACACTGCGCATTTGAGCGCCCGATAGCAGGTTAACGCCGCCGTCCGCACCTGTTCCTGCAACGCATCCGGCAGCCGGATGATCCGTTCCTCCGCTCCGCCCTGCTCGTATTTGGCCTCATAATCGAACCAGTCCGCACCCAGCGATTGAATGCCGATGACCGGCAGCATTTCTCCCGCAAGGATGGAGCAGGTAATCTCCTGTCCCGGGATGTAGTGTTCAATCAGGACTGCGCCTTCTGCTGCGCAAGCAAAAGCCTTCTCTACCGCCCCCGCCAGCTCCTGCGGATGATTCACCTTGGTCATGCCGATGCTGGACCCGCCGGAATTCGGCTTCACCATTACCGGATAACCGAGCCGCTGCACGGCTTCCGGGGCATAGTCGTCCATGCTGTCCCAGCACAGCCAGTCGGGTGTGGGAATGCTTTTGCTGCGGATGATCGTCTTGGCCAGCCCTTTATCCATACATAGGCTGCTTGCGAGCACCCCGCTACCGGAATACGGGATTCCGAGCGTCTCCAGGGCTCCCTGCACCGTACCATCTTCCCCATAGGCCCCATGCAGGGCGAGCAGAGCGAAGTCCAGTCCGGCAGTCCCTTCCAGCAGCTCTTTGCGCGAGGTAATGTGTACCGGAACCGCTGTGTATTTTGCCGGATCAAGCGCCTTCAGCATCTCCCTGCCGGTCTTCAGCGATACCTCATATTCGGACGACACTCCGCCCATAATCACACCTACTCTAAGCATATCCGCACCTCATTCTCCCATGATTTGCCGTGCTGTCTTCCCGATGATTGCAATGCCCCTCACGATATCCTCATCCGCCACCCTGGAGAATCCCAACCGCAACGTATTCTGTCCTGCACCGTCTGTGAAGAAGATGTCTCCCGCCGTAAAAATAACCCCCCGCGCATGGCAAGCCACCAGCAATTCTCTTGTATTGAAGCCTTCCGCAAACGTTACAAACAGATGCAGCCCCCCGTCCCCCGACAATGAGGCATAAGGAATATGCTCCTTACAGCAGGCCAGGGTCAGCTCGTATTTGCGTTTATACTCCAGCCGGGCTTTTTTGAGATATTTCTCCAGGTTGCCGCCCAGCAGGTATTGATACAGAATGGACTGGTCGAGCGTCGAGGTATGAATGGTCCTTGCCCGCTTGAGACTCTCCAGATAATAGATCAACTCCTGATCCGCCAGCACCCAGCCCACCCGCAGCCCGGGGAACAGGACTTTGGAAAAGCTGCCGAGATACACCACGCCATTCCCGCCGCCCGCCGCCGCAATTAACGGAGCCACATGGGCGCCGGAATAGCGCAGTTCCTCGTTGAACCCGTCCTCAATCACCGGCACGTTGTAGTCCTGCATCAGCTTCATTAGCCTTTGTCTTTTCTCGGGGGACATGACGATGCCGGTGGGATTGTGGTAGGAGGGAACCAGATAAGCACAGTCGTATGGCCGCGCCTCCAGCGCCTGCTTCAGCTCCCCGAGGTGGATGCCGTCCCGCTCCATCTTGACCCCGTGAATTCCGAAGCCGTGCAGCTTCAGATTCTTGATCGCCGTATGATGCGTCGGATTCTCGCAGACCACTGTGCCATGACGCTTGCCGAGAGCCGACAGCACCAGGTCGAAGCCCTCCGTGAACCCGTTGGTAATCAGCAGATCCTTGCCGCGCAGATCCACGCCTTTATGCTCCATATATTGTTTGAGATAGTCTATTAATGGCTTATAGCCTTTGGCATATCCATAGTTCAGCAGAACGTTGCCCTCTACGGACATACGCTCCAGAAACGCTCTACGCACATGGTCCAGATCGAAGAGACGCTCATCCGGGGCGATGCTGGTAAAAGAAATCGTGCCCTTCTCCGCGCGTATCCCCCGCTTCATAATATCCAGTTCCTCCGCGAGCAGCGCCTGACTGCTGAGCCGCTCTGTCCAGTCCAGCATCCATAGGGCGGCTTCCGCACCGTTCTGCGCTGCCGCACCTTGTGCGACATAACTGCCCTGGCCCTGTACGGTGTAGGCGAAACCATCGTCTTCCAGACCTTCATACGCCGAGATCACCGAGTTCCGGCTGACCTTCAGCAAGGTGCTCAGCTCACGTGTGGAGGGCAGCTTCTGCCCGCCTTGGAGCGCGCTTTTGATGATGAGATGCTTCATGTAATCCTTCACCTGGATCGATACCGGACGCCCGGCAATGAGCTTGAAATCCTTAAACATCCTGTGATCGCCTCCATAGCTATCATGGCACAGACGCTGCCGTAAAAAAAGAACCACCGCCCCGGGATTTTCTTCCGGGCGTGGTTCTGTGGGGGATGAGGGGCGGGAACGGGTGATATCGGCGGATACTGCTGGGATGTGATTATCGGGTATACTCTGGACACCATTTAGGCGCTCCCGTTAGGGTTCTATTGTATTTTGTACAGTCAGATTAGCGTATATTGGCCTCTTTTCGCGTTCTGCTGCATTATGTACATTAGAAATGTGGATTTCGCCTGGTATGGGGGCAGTTGCTGATATTCTGTTGCAGGAAATACAGCAGAACGGGTTCTGGCACGGTTATTAGACCAATCTGATGTACATAGTGCAATCACCCGTTAGTAGTTGCGCGGAATCATTTGCGTTAGCGATAGCGTATACGTTAGCTGAATGCTTAACATCAGCGGTTGCGCCACATTCACCCGTTAGCATTCTCAGCTGCCATGTGCCAGCACCCTCCATCACTCTGCAGGCGCAGGACCGTAACCTCACCTGGAGCTGGCGCTGCTGCGGTATAGAATGTCAGGCCTTCAATGATCTGCGCCAGCAGCTGCCGGATAACGCCGCCGTGGGTTACCAGTAATATACGGGATACTTTGGGAGCCTGCACCTCCCGCTGAAGCTGCGTCCAGAAATGATCAACCCGGGCGGCGAATTGCGTCCACGCCTCCCCTTCCGGGGGCGTTGCCTCCTCAGGGTTGTCAATCCAGCGCCGGTACAGCGGATTATCCTTGAGCTGATCATACGTGCAGCCTTCCCACGCTCCGAAGTCCATCTCCCGTAGCCGGGTATCATAGACTGCCTGCGGCATCAGATGCGGAACCAAGGCCACCAGAGTCTCTCTGCAACGGCGCAGGTCACTGCAATAGACGCGGCGGAATTCCCCGCCAAGCGGCGGCTGTGTCTGTAGCTTCTCAAGCCGCTCTGCCTCTCCCGGCACAAGCGGCAAATCGGTGCTGCCCAGATAACGGTGTTCCTTATTCCACTGGGTATAGCCGTGACGGATTAACACCAGTTCCAGTTCTGGCTGTGCAGGGTTGGTCTGAGGTGACTGTGTACTCTGCAACTTTTGAGCCTCCTGATCTCCCCAAGTTTCCTGAGTGTTCTGAACTTTCTGGACAGCTGAGAGGAATCCCCCGCACCCCACTCTTTCCATCCCAATCAACCCCCGATCCCGTGCCATAGCAGGGCAACAGCTGCACAGATGCAGACAAATATTGCGGATGACCACATCATCATCCGTGAAGTGACAATAATATCCTCCGGCTTAAGCGTCCGCAGCGGATCACCCATGTAAGCACGGAAGGAGGTTACGCCATGGTATACATTCTCACCGCCGAGCCGGATGCCAAGTGCTCCGGCGACTGCCGATTCCGGGTAGCCGCTGTTCGGGCTGGGATGAAGACGGGCATCCCGGCGAACCGTGTTCCAGCATCTGCGCCAGTCCAGCCGCAGAAGCGCAGCACACAAGGTTAAGAGCAGCGCGGTCATCCGCGCCGGTATGTAGTTGGCGACATCATCCAGCCGGGCGGAAGCCCAGCCGAGGTCGCGGTATTTATCGTTCTTGTAGCCGACCATAGAATCCAGCGTGTTCACTGCACGGTAGGCCATGGCCAGTGGCGCTCCGCCCAGCAGTGCGAAGAACAGCGGCGAGATGATCGCATCGACGATATTCTCTGCCACCGTCTCCACCGTGCCGCGGACAATCTCCGGGCTATCCAGATGAGCCGTATCGCGGCCGACGATCATCCCAAGCGCCCGGCGGGCGGCGGGCAGATCCTCCGAACGCAGCTCTGCGTAAACTGCCATGCCCGCATCCTTCAGCCCTTTGGAGGCAATGGTGGTCGAGATTAGCCAAACTTCGGCAATCCCGGCCAGCCAGGGGGACAGACGGGCGAGCAGCACGACAACCAGCGCAGTCAACACCCATGCGCCGCCTGCCACCAGCAGCGGAAGGAGAATCCCCGCCCGCTTCAGAGCACTGGGCGTTGCGGCGAAGCGGCGAATCCCCCGCTCCAGGGCACTAATCGCCTTCCCCATATAGATAACGGGATGGGGAAATGTGCGCGGATCACCGACTATCCGGTCCACAATATAAGCAGAGAGCAGGATGATAACAAGCCTCACCTTGGCTCACCCCGCCGCTCTGTATAGCAGTCCGTGTTCGTCATCCCCGGCCGCCGCTCTGAGAGACACGGGGCTGCGCAGATCGTGATGCCTGTAACGCTTCCGTATCTCCTCCGTGTGCAGCCTGCGATTCTTCCTCTTGCGCTCTACTCAAGGATTGCGCAGCCTTCACCGAACGCAGGCTCTCCGTCACCGTGCTGTACACCAGCCGGCCAATCGCTCCGCCAAGGTCGGTCGCCGTCCCGGCATACACATGCTCCGCAGCATAACGGCGGCTTCCGCTCACCGCCACTACCATGGCATCCGTAGTGGTTCCGGTTGCGCTAAGCCCATTCTCAGAATCCTTGATTCCGAGGTCTGCCAGCGCCGCAGCCTTCGCTTCGGTAGCCGTCATCACAGCGTTGACCATGGCCGACTGGGACAGCCAGCCGTCAATCCCAAGCATGATGTTGATTGTGCCCGGGCGGTAGGCCGCCAATACGCTGCGCTGCGATCCGGCCCGGGCAGCATTACCCGCTGCTGCTGTCACACAGCAGAAAATCCCCGCTGATCCGGTATCCTCCTCGGCAACAGCGGCGTGCTCCAGGGGAACAGCCGTCATAAGACCTGCGCAGTCTTCCAGCTGGTAGCCCCACTCCTGAAGCTTGTTTTCCAGATCCTGCACCGGATTGCTGCATTCGTAGTCCCGGCTGACGTACTGGTTCACCGCCCGCTTCAGACGCCCCGAGCCACCGCCATACACCGCACTCGATATACTGTCCGCTTCAGCCGGAAAATCCAGCAGCAGATGGCCCTCCCGCCATTCCAGCACCAGCCCGGGCCACACCTTGCTGTGGTACGTCTTCACTCCTTGTTCAAGATTAAAAGGCAGGTCTACCTCTACTTTTTCCACGCTGCATCTACTCCCTTCAACAGTAAGACTATTCAGGAATCTGTCCTATCCTTATATTATCTCGTTTCCATATAATTTTTTCCAGAAAAAACTGACACCCGGAATTCCGGACGTCAGTCTCATCTGTCAAGTTGTACGGGGAATCCGTGGTATCATCCAGCAGCTTCAGGTTAATATTGTCTTCCGGCTGCGGGTTTACACGCTTCCGGCCGCTGCTTTATCTTCCCGCCTGCAGCAGCGTCCCCAGCTCCCGCAGCAGCCGGGCATTGTCCGCCCGGCCCTTCACCGCTACGCGGATGTGTCCCGGCTCAAGGCCGGGGTACATCGCGCAGCTGCGGACGAGGATGCCGCCCGCGCCCAGGCGCTGCTGCATCTCCTGCGCGCTCCACGGAGCGGGCAGCCGCAGCAGCAAGAAGTTCGCTTCGCCCGGCGGCACGCCGCAGCCGAGCTCAAGCAAGCCCTCCCGCAGCCGCTGCCGCTCGGCTGCGATCAACGCGCGCGTCTCCTGCCCGTAGCCGTCGCCGCAGCGCAGGCAAGCTTCCCCGGCCAGCAGCGCCAGCCCGTTCACGCTCCAGGTCACCTGCTTGCCGGTCATGGCTGCGGCAAGCGCCGGATGCGCGGCAGTGAAGCCCAGCCGCAGCCCCGGAATGGCAAAAAACTTCGTCATCGAGCGCACCAGCACCGTATGACGATAAGCCCCCAGCTCTGGCAGCAGAGATTGCCGGCCCGCTTCCGGGATGAAGTCGATGAACGCTTCATCCACCGCCAGCACCGTCCCGCAGGCCTCTGCCTTCTGCGCGAGCTGCCGCAGCTCGTCCAGCGGATACTGGACGCCGTTCGGATTATTCGGCTGGCCGAGGAACAGCAGATCGACCTGCTCCAGCAGGCCGGAGATGCCGTCCACGGCAGCCCGGTAATCCATCCGGCTAGTCCCCTGAACGGACAAGACCTCTGCACCGAACTGCTCCGCGAGCTGGCGGTACTCGGAGAAGCACGGCTCCACGATGCCCACCCGGCGGGGCGCGACAGCCAGCAGCAGCAGCGCCATCGACTCTGCCGCCCCGTTCGCCACGGTAATCCACTCCGAGCCGAGACCCAGCTCCTCCGCCAGCAGTGCCTTCAGCCTGCGGTGGCCTGGATCGGGGTACGCGGTGACCGCTGCGCCCGCATCCCGCAGCAACGCCAGCACGCCCGGCGGCGGACCCAGCGGGTTAATATTGGCGCTGAAGTCCAGGAACCCGCCGCTGCTGTCCCCGTATAACTCGGCGGCGGTCAGCAGATCCCCGCCGTGGCCGTATTTTTCAAGCATATGTACATCCTCCTTGTCCAAATTTCCCCATCCTATATATCCTCCCTGTCCACACTATTCATAGTCTATCAATGCTCCGTCCTGTACTTCACTTCAATGTAAGTCTCACTTCACTATCCAACAGCTCTATCGCCATTCTCCCAATTATTGGCCGATTACCGGAAGTCCGTCAATGCTATATCGCCTATGCAACCGGCCTTGAACCCGTAAACTTTCTGCATAGCCCCGTACCCCCGACTTGATCTCCAGGCTGATGCTATTTGTGACGGCCCGTCTTTTGAAGAAATCTCTCTTTTAGTTTAGAATGAGTACAGCAGTTTACTATGGTCACGCGGAGGAATCACGAATGCTTTTTATCGATAATACCGGAATTACAGACGCATCGATCAATCTGGCCATTGAAGAGTTTGCGCTCAAAAATCTGCCGATGGACGAGAGCTACCTGCTCTTTTATATCAACAGCCCCTCGATCATTATCGGCAAGCACCAGAATACCATCGAAGAGATCAACCAGGAGTATGTGAAGGAGCATAACATCCAGGTCGTACGGCGGTTGTCCGGCGGCGGCGCGGTGTATCATGATCTCGGCAACCTCAACTTCAGCTTCATTACCAAGGATGACGGCCAGTCCTTCCATAACTTCCTGAAATTCACCCAGCCCGTCATCGACTATCTGAAGTCTATGGGGGTGAATGCCGAGCTGAGCGGACGGAATGATCTTCAGGTCGGGGAGCAGAAAATCTCAGGCAACGCCCAGTTCTCCTCGCGTGGACGCATGTTCAGCCACGGCACCCTGATGTTCGATCTGAATCTGGATGATGTCCAGGCTTCCCTGAACGTGAATCCCGAGAAGTTCAAGTCGAAGAGCACCAAGTCTGTGCGCAGCCGGGTCGCCAATATCAAGGAGCTACTGGGCAATCCTGACATGACGATTGAACAATTCCGTGAGGGGCTGCTGCGCTCGATCTTCGGGATGGAGGCCGCCGAGGTTCCGCAGTACAAGCTGACCATGGACGACTGGGTGCGGATCAATGAAATCTCCAAGGAGCATTACCAGAACTGGGATTGGAACTACGGCCTCTCGCCTAAGAGCAACGTGAAGCACACCCGCAAATTCCCGGCAGGGCTCGTGGATATCCGCATGGATATTGAAGATTCGGTCATCCGGGAGATCAAAATCTACGGCGACTTCTTCGGCGTCGGCGATGTGGCAGATGTGGAGAACGCACTGCGCGGCAAGCGTTATGAGGAGGTAGAGGTCCGCCAGGCGCTGGCTGATCTCGATCTGAAGCATTACTTCGGCCGCATTGAACCGGAGGACTTCATCGGACTTGTGTTTCTTGAGGAATAAACTTGAGGAATAAAATAGAAGGCATTACAAACCAAAGCCCTCCAGCGCGGATGATCTCCGCACCGGAGGGCTTTGCCGTACACGCTTGCCGGTATTGTACCAGGCACTGCGGCTCCCCCTCAACAAGCAAGTGGATAAACGTATCTTAATTCGCTAGTTTCTGAGGAATCCAGGGAAGCAAGTGGATAAACAGCATCTATAATTGCTCCTTTTTGCTACTTAGGGTGAAACGAGAGGTTGTAAGTGCTGTTTATCCACCTGCTGTTGCAGCAGGAAGCATTCATTCATCAGCAAGTGTACGAAATCCAACTGCTATTTCCGGTCCTCACCGCGTCCTGGCCTGGCCCGTTCGTTATCAGACGTCATCCCAAAGATGGCGTAAGCACGAACACATACACAACGAGCGCCAGCGTAAGCATTACGCATACTTTCTCCACCGCATTGCCCTTCTTCGTGCCGGTGCTCATCAGCTTCAGCCGCAGCTTGAATGGAATCGGAGGCAGCGGGGTGATCCCGCGCTGGGTCAGGGAGTCGGCGAGGAGATGCAGTCCGTAGGACAGGCTCCCGGCAATCCACAGACTGCCGCCGTCATTCATGTCAAGGGAGACGAAGTACAACAGCGCGCCCCATCCGGCAACGGCATACAGCGTATGCGTGATTCCCCGGTGCGGAACTATGGAAGCTACGACCAGCACACAGGCGGCGATATAGTTCCATGGATCATAGGCATCGGCAAAAGCAAACAAGGCCAGCGCAATCAGCAGCATCACCAGATGCCGCAGCCTGCGGCTGGGCAGGAAGGATACGCTGCCCACCAGCAGCGCCAGTGCGATATTCCAGGGCGGCTCCGCTATCCCGGCAAAATAAAGATAAATGCCCGCTCCGATCAGCGCTACCTGCAGAATACGCAGCAAAAACTCCGGCACGGCCTTGCGTACCAGCATGGAATTCGGCTCGTCGATATCGGGCAGCAGCGAGCTGACCACGGCGACGGCAACAGCCGGAAGGGTAATGGCATGCCCTAGCAGGCTCATGGCGGACAGGGTAACCCCGGTGCTGATAACTAAATGGGATTTGCCCATCATGGTGAATCCGCTCCTTAGATGAAAGTATAAATGCTTCTGGATGTCTTGAAATAAGAACAGGTGTGCGGTTACCGAAGTATACCAAGGCTTTCCTTTTTTGTCCAGAATATAATCACCGGCCGGGCTCAGCCCCCTTGTTTCCTTATACAAACAGCGCAGTTGCAGCTTGTCGTTCCCACCGTTTTAGGATACAATTTGGACAACTCAACTGGCCCTGAAAGGATGACATCCTGTGAATCGCTCCCGAATCGCCGATCTAAGTCTGCTACTGGTGGCGATGATGTGGGGATGCACGTTTCTGATCGTGCAGTCCGCCGTGCGGGTGCTGCCGCCGCTTGCCTTCAACAGCATCCGGTTTACAGGTGCCGCCGTGCTGCTGGCCTTGATTACCGCTGTCTTCTACCGCCAGGAATGGCGTAAACTGAGCTTGCGCATGGTAATGCATGCCCTGCTGCTGGGCCTCTTCCTGTTCCTCGGCTACGGCTTTCAGACCGTGGGCCTGCTGTACACCACCACCTCTAACACCGGATTTATTACCGGGCTGTCAGTGGTGCTTGTGCCGTTCCTGTCTCTGGCGCTGCTGAAGACGGCCATCTCCAGATATACCTGGCTGAGCGCCGGGCTTGCAGCGGGCGGCTTGTATCTGCTGACCTTTACCGGCTCTGCCTTCTCCCTGAATAAGGGCGATGGCCTGATTCTGCTCTGCGCCGTGGCTTTTGCGCTGCAGATCGCGTATACCGGCAGATACGCACCGCGTTATCCGGCCCTGCCGCTGGCGGCGCTTCAGCTCGGCTTCGTAGGCCTGCTCAGCATCGCCGCCTCCCTGCTCGTGGATGGAAGCTCTCCGCTGCTGCACAGCGGAGAGCTGCTCCGCCAGCCGGAGGTGCTCTCTGCGATGCTGATCTCCATCGGCCCGACCAGCGCCTTCGCCTTCTGGATTCAGACGGCCTGCCAGAAGTACACCACCCCGTCCCGGGTGGCGATCATCTATGCCATGGAACCGGTGTTCGCTGCCGTCACCGGCCTGCTCTTCGGCGGAGAGACGCTGGGCGTATCCGCGCTGCTCGGCTGCGGCTGCATTCTGGCCGCTATGCTGCTGGCGGAGCTCAGCCCCGCGCCGTCCGGGACGCAGGCGGAGGGCTGAGCCGGAATCCGCGGACCCTTTTGCCAGACTTCACGTTAATAAGTTCCATTGCTACAGACAGAGAGCCGTGCTTCCGTTCCCCTTCCTATAGAAGTTATAGCGGATAGCCGGACTACAAACCATACTTAGGAGAGAACCCAAATGTACAAATTGATTGCTATTGATATTGACGATACCTTGATTAACGACGACAAAGAAGTGACCCCGGCCACCCAGACGGCGCTGGAGCAGGCTGTAGCCGCAGGCGTTGTGGTCACCCTCGCTACCGGACGCGCTTATGCTTCCGCCCAGGCGATTGCCCGCCAGACCGGATTGAATGTGCCGATCATCACCTATCAGGGGGCGCTGGTGAAGAACCTGCTCGATGAAGAGGTCCTGTATGAGCGTTATGTGCCGCAGGAGGCGGTGCGTAAGCTTTTCCAATATTGTGTAGAGCATGATCTGCACCTGCAGACTTACATTGACGACAAGCTGTATGCCCGCGAAGAGAACCAGAAGCTGATCGATTATTCCACCCTGAACGGGACACAGTACTATATCGAACCGGATTGGGAAGCGAAGCTGGTTCCGCAAAAAACACCGAAAATGCTCATCATCGACGATCCGGATTTCCTGGATGAACTGTCCCCGATTCTGCGCAGCCTGCTCGGCGATTCGGTGCATATTACGAAGTCCAAGCCGCATTTCCTGGAGATCATGCACCATGAAGGCACCAAGGGCCTGGCCCTGGAATTCCTGGCTGCACACTTTGGGTGCGAGCTGTCCGAGACGATGGCTGTCGGCGATTCCTGGAACGATCATGAGATGCTTGAAGCTGCGGGTCTTGGTGTGGCCATGGCGAATGCCATTCCTGCGCTTAAGGAAATCGCTGATTTCGTTACACTCAGCAACAATGAGGACGGCGTGAAATACGCGATTGATAAGTTCATTCTTAACGCAGGCCAAGAAGCCTAAGCTGCTGCAACAACAGCAGAACATCTTATGCCAAAAAGGGTGGCACCCCGCAGGTTCAGGTTTGAACTGCGGTGCGCCACCCTTTTATACTAAGTAGAAAGGAAGTGTCTTCATGGAAGAGATATCGAATGAGGAACAACTGCAATCTATAGCCTCTATGCAATCGACAATCCGTAAGCTTGAGAGCGCCTACTCTCTAAAAAGCTAGGCGATAGGGGCTAACAATTCCTCCCCCGCCTCCTGCTCAAGCTGTGAATGATACAGATCCGAGTAGCGTCCCTCTGCCGCAAGCAGCTCCTCATGTCCGCCCCGCTCCACAATCTCCCCGTTCTCCATCACCAGGATGACATCCGCATTCTGAATCGTTGAGAGCCGGTGGGCGATCACAAGCGTTGTCTTATCCTTCATGAGCTTACGGATGGCCTGCTGGACCATTCGCTCCGACTCATTGTCGAGGGCAGCCGTAGCTTCATCCAGCAGCAGAATCGGCGCATTTTTGAGCATCGCTCTGGCAATGGACAACCGCTGTCTCTGACCGCCGGACAACCGGGAGCCATGCTCGCCAATATCCGTGTGTATGCCTTCCGCCAGCTCCGTCACGAACTCGTACGCATTCGCCTGCCGCAACGCCTCGACAATCTCTTCATCTGACGCACCGGGCTTGCCGCTCTCGATATTGTCCCGGATGCTCCCGGAATACAGGCCCGACTCCTGAGGCACATAGGCAAAATAGCTACGCAGCTCTGCCAGCGGTATTCCGCTGATCGGACGGCCGTTGATCGCAACCTCACCCGCATCCGTCTGATAGAAACCCAGCAGCAGCTTGAACAGGGTGGATTTCCCGCCGCCGCTCGGACCCACTACGGCCATTTGCTGGCCGCGCGCTAGCTCCAGACTGACCTTGTTAAGGCTCTGCTTCTCACTGCCCGGATAGCTAAACGACACCTCTGCGAGCCGAAGCTCCCCGAACCCCGGCAGCTCCGTCTGGACTTCAGGTAACACCTCAACCTCAGCAGGCGCATCCATCACCTCAAAGATCCGCTCCGCCGCACCCAGCGACTGCTGCATGGAAGCAACCAGGCCCGGCAGGGACGAGAACGGCCCAACCAGATAGTTCATCAACTGAATGAAGGCGATCATCGCCCCGACCTCAAGTCTTCCATTCGCCACGAACCACCCGGCAATCACCAGAGCCAGCAGGAAGGTCAGATTCCCCAGCAAGGAGGAGATCGCTCCGGTTGCTCCTTCGATTCTCGCTTTCTTTTTCTCTCCTGAGGCAATATCCTCACTGTAACCAACATATTGCTTCTGCAGCCTGCGTTCCATGGAGAATGCCTTGAATACCATACTGCTGCCCAGAATATCGTTCAGAAAAGCCGTAGTCCGGCTCATACTTTCCTGCACGCGCACACTGTTGATGCGCATCGCATTGCCGAAGATTTTGCCGGTCAGGAACAACAGCGGCCCGATGGACAGGCAGATCAGCGCCAGCAGCCAGTTAATATAGAGCAGATAGGCGAAGGAGGCGATTGCCAGCAGCGGGTTGCGCAGCAGATCCAGCATCACCTGCCCGCAGGCTTCCCCCACCGACTGATTGTCATTCGTGAACCGGGACAACAAATCACCGGAATGATTGCGGTCGAAATAAGACTGCGGCAAGGCCAGGGTATGCCCCATCATGTCCTGACGCAGCTCATTTCTGATTTTGGCCGATACATTGGTCTTGAGATACGCACTGACGAAGGTATTCAATCCCGTGACCAGCAAGAATAGAATCCCGAACCAAGCCAGCCCCTTGAACGACTCCACATCCAGACGGACGGCCGCATCCGTAATCCGGGCCAGGAACCAGGCCATGGTCAGATCCAACGCAATACTGAATAACGTCACCAATAGCAGTACGGTATAAATCAGCTTATGTCTTAGCATGTATGTACTTAATCTGGCAAAAGCACCTTTCTTCTTCACATCATCAGCTCCCCTTTAGAATTCCGCACCCCGTATCATTAACAATTTATTCCTCTAATCCATAGCACATCGTTTTAGTATAGTACCTCCTTCTCTTTTTGAAAATAAAGAAATATACGCATCATATACATAAAACTGGAAGACAAGCCCGTCGTGGACTCACTCGCTTCGGCTCCGATGCCATTAGTTTACTAGACCTCAGGCAAGGGACCCAGCGGCGGAGGGCGGATTCCCATGTCGGTCTTGGGGCTGAAATCACCCTAAGATGAACGATACTCGTACCTCATGCCTCGTATAGGCAGTGCCTCACGTTGCAATATCTTTTGACAATAAAAAAGCCCCGATACAGCAGCAGTAACCATACCTGTCTGCCATATAGAGAGCCTATCCTTAGATCATTGTGTTCATGCCCTGCATCCGGCGCGTAGCCTTATCACTGCTCCCGGTACAGCGGAAGCCTCATCCCCGTCACAGCAAGCGTAACCTTCTCCGGCAGAATATAATCCTTGTCCAGATTGATGTCATGCGACATATGTGTGTAGACTGCACGGCGCGGCAGGACCGTCTCCAGCAGATCAGCGGCTTCGGTCATATCATACACAGAACGGGTGGACAATTCAGCTGCCTCGTAATAAAAGCTGGTTCCCAGCACCAGCAGGTCAACTCCATGCATATGCCTGGTTTCCTCCGTGGTCAGAGAGATCGAGTCCGGGCAATACACCCAGGCATAGTCCTCCTTCTCCAGCCTGTAGGCATAGGAGTAACCATTCTTGCCATGGTTCACCCGCCATGTGCTAATCTGCCAGCCATCCAGCGTAATGCCGTCATCACAAGGGATCATGTCGATATGCCCGCTGAGCCACGGGTATTGCCGCTGGATGACGGGAATGACCTCCGCCGGAGCGTACAGTTCTCCTCGGAAGCCCATCCAGCGGCAGCTGTCCGCCCATTCCGGCAGCCCGCCGATATGATCGAAATGCGCATGTGTCACGAGCAGACGCTTCATGGTGCGGTGCCCCTGCAGCTCCATCTGTCTCCGCCAGTCCGGTCCGCAGTCAATCGCCAGAAAGCCGCTGCCGTTATCTATAAGCACAGAAGAACGCAGGCGGTTATTGCGCCCGGTGGTTCTTGCTTCCGTACAGGTCTCACAATCACAGTAGACCCGGGGTACACCCATGGCATCCCCTGTTCCGAGGAACACTAATGTATCCATATGCCTGCCCACCTCATCGTCTTTTTTCTCGAATATCCGTCAGTTCATTATAGAACAGGAGCCGGTCCTTTGCACCCCGGCCCGTAAGACAGTAAAGAGCTGTCCTTCAGCCTGACCCGGCCGGAGAACAGCTCTCTTCCTCATACGTACCTCACACCCAGAACCTGCCCTTAACCGCCTAGATCCCGGCCAGCACCTGATACCATATGCCCCGCTTGGAGTATAACGTGGTACGGACTTCCTCCCAGCCGCCAAGATAGCTGATATCGAACAGCCCGGCAGGAACCGGATACTGGCTCTCATGCTCGGCATAGACCTGCTGGTTCACGGGACGGAAGCCGAATTTGGCGAATATCTCCTGCGCCTGTGGCGTAGTCAGATAATCGACCAGCGCATCTGCGGCCGCACGGGTACCATGCTTATCCGCGTATTTATCCACCACGGCTGAAGGGTTCTCGATCAGCATCGTATTCTGCGGAATGATCACCTCATACTTCACTCCCTCGGCAATCCGCGCCAGCAGCTCATTCTCATAAGTGACGATCACATCGCCCACTCCATACTCGAAGGCAGCCATCGAGGCCCGCCCGCTTTTATCCAGCGATTCGACATTCCTGTGTATGCTCTCCAGGAAAGCCTTGGCAACCGTAGGGTCCTTCGTCCCCTCCTGCTGCTCAGAACGCTTCAGGCCGGCCCCGTAGATCGCGTTGATGTCCCACTGGGCACCGCCGGAGGTTTTCGGATTAGGGTAGAGCACCTTCACCCCCGGCTTCGCCAGATCGGCAAAATCATGAATCCCCTTCGGATTGCCCACCCGCGTTCCCAGGGCCACAACCGACCGCGTCACCATACCCGCCTCACCGCCGCGCTGCTTCCAGTCCTTCTCCACAAGGCCCGCCTTGACCAGCTTCCCGACATCGCCTTCCATGGCAAGCAGCGTGACATCCGCCTCGAAGCCGCCGGCAATCGCCCGCGCCTGGGTTCCGGAAGCCTCATAGGACTGCTGGAATACGATAGTTTGACCGGTATCCGCCTTCCACTTCTCCGCGAACCTGGGGAGAATCTCGCCCATGGCATCCTTCACCACGCTGTAGGCACCCACCACAAGCGTTAGATCTCCCTGCGGCGGCGCACCTGCCTCTCCTGCAGCCTGCTGCTCATTCCCGCAGCCGGCAGCGGTCAGGGTGAACACCGCCAGCATTAAGACCGTCAGCCATCCGTGCAGTGGTCTGCTCCTTCTGATAAGCCTCATACCGGCGACACATCCCACATCATTTATTTTTTAGATAAATACAGGCATCGGATCTTTCTTAAGGCCATTCTCCTGAATCCAGCTCCGCTCCTCATTGAACAGGTAAGCGCGGTGTACCAGCACGGATATCTCTTGGCCCGGAGTCAGCGTTTCTTTCTCCAGAGAGCGGTAGGTGACCAGCTTATGTCCCTTTACCTCAACCTCCACGAGCCATTCACTTCCGCGAAAATGCAGATGCTTGACCGTACCCTGCTCCGTGGCCGAAGCCATTTTGAATTCATGCAGATGGCCTACCTCAATGTACTCGGGACGGATCAACGCCTTGGTAGGCTTACCGCCGCCTGCGCCCTCGAAGCCCTTCAGCTCGGAAGCACTGCCGATCAGCGTGGATTCCCCGATGAACGTCGCTACGAACGGTGTCTTCGGCTCTTTATAGATATCCCAAGGCGTACCCTTCTGCTCCAGCCGCCCCTGGTTAATGATCATAATCTCATCCGCTACTTCAATAGCCTCATCCTGGTCATGGGTGACGAAGATCGAGGTGATGCCGACACGTTCGATCAGCTCCCGCAGCCAGGAACGCAGCTCCTGACGGATCTTCGCATCAATCGCGGCGAACGGCTCATCCAGCAGCAGCAGCTGCGGCTCAGGGGCCAACGCCCGGGCAAAAGCCACCCGCTGACGCTGCCCCCCGGACAGCTGATGCGGATACCGGTTCTCGAAGCCCTTCAGACCGGTAAGCTCCACCAGCTCGGTGACACGGTCACGGATTACAGACTTACTAGCTTTCTTGACCTTCAGTCCGAAGGCGATATTCTCGAACACCGTCATATGCTTGAACAGCGCATAATTCTGGAAGACAAAGCCGATCTCGCGCTCCTGCGGCGGAAGTTGATTCACCGCCCGGCCGTGGAAAATAATCTCGCCGCTGTCCGGCGTCTCAAGGCCCGCCAGCATCCGCAGGATCGAGGTTTTGCCGCCGCCGCTTGGGCCGAGCAGCCCGATCAGATGGCCTTTGGTAATGCCGAAATGGACATCCTTCACCGCATGAAAATCGCCAAAATGCTTATCGAGTCCCCGGACCTCTACATGCATAATTAGTGCCCTCCCTTTCTTCTCTTGCTCCATTCCATAAGCAGCAGCAGTCCTGCGGAGAATGCGGCCAGCACCAGCGCTATCCCGCCCGCAGCCGTAACATTGAAATTCTCGACATCCTGATAGACCAGTGTGGTAGCCGTCTGGGTCCGGTTCATAATATTGCCGGAGACGACGAGCACTGCACCGAACTCACCCAGCGAGCGGGCCACCGTCAGAATCACTCCATAGATGACAGCCCAGCGTATAGAAGGCCAGGTCACCTTCCAGAAGGTCGTCCAGCCATATGCGCCAAGTGTGGACGCGGCTTCTTCCTGCTGGGACCCGATCTCTTGCAGTACCGGCATCACCTCACGCACCATTAGCGGGAACGTCACGAACAGCGTAGCAATCACCATTCCCGGAAAAGCATACACAATCTTCACTCCGATTTGCTCAAACAACGCACCCAGCGCACTATCCGGCCCGAGCAGCAGAACGATCATCAGCCCGCCGATAACCGGCGATACCGCATAAGGCAGATCCACAATGCTGTTCAGCAGGCTTTTGAGACGACGGCCCAGCCAGTTCGCCCGTACCAGATACAGGGCCGTCATAATACCAAACAGCGTATTCAGCAGCGTCACAACCACCACAACGTATCCGGTCATCAGGAGCGCATGAAGCGCCTCCGGCCGGGTCAGGGCGTCCCAGAAGCCGCTCCAGCCTTCGCTGAAGGCCCCCATTGTCATCCTGCCAAGCGGAGCTGCGATCAGAATGAAGAACACGAGATAGGTCAGTCCAATCCACAATCTTCTCATGATCTTCTCCCCCGCATCTGCATGAGGCTGATCAGCCAGAGAATCAGGAAGGATAAGGTCAACAGAATGATCGACACCGCAGCGGCCCCCGCCGGATTATCACTTTCGACCTCTCCGAAAATAAACACGGAAGACACCAGCGTGCGCCCCGGAATATTGCCTGCCACGAGGACAACCGCACCGAATTCAGCGAGCGCCCGCGAGAAGGCCAGCATCCCGCCGCCGATCATGCCAGGCGCCATAGACGGCAAGATCACCTGAAAGAAGACCCGGCTCGGCTTCGCTCCCATCGTATAGGCTGCCTCTTCTTCCGAAGCGTCCAGCTCCTCCAGCAGCGGCTGCACCGCCCGGATGACGAAGGGGAACGTAACGAAGACCATGGCAATCACTATGGCCGGCTGGTGAAAAACAATCGTGAAGCCCAGTGATTCCGCAAGGCCTCCGATCAAGCTTCCCGGACCCAACAGTAGCAGAATCATCAGTCCGCCAACCGCAGTTGGCAGGGCAAACGGGAGATCGACAAGGCTGTTCAGCAGCGCTCTGCCCCGGAACTTATAACGGATAAGGACCCAGGCGATCATCGTACCCAGCAGCACATTCGTAAGAGCCGCAATGACCGCCAGCTTGAGTGTTAACAGGACCGACTTCCAGGCAATCGGATCGCTCACACTTTCAGTGAAGCTTCCGAGCCCGGATGAGAATGAATTGTAATAGACCCCAAGGATCGGCAGCACAATCAGAATGACAAAATACAGTACAACCGTTGATCTAAATCCCCAGGTCCAGCCCTTGTGCCTGATCAGCGAATTCAATGGTCAACCTCCCACCTCCGGATAACCGGTCGGTATACTCGACTTTAAGGTTTGATTATTCCTATTAATATACTTGGTTTAAAGTTATTCCTACTTTACCAAATACCGCTTGCTGCCGTCAATTACTTTGTTAGTTTTTGGGTAAAAGTATAAGTAGCACTCGTTATATCCAAATCAGAGAGGGGCTGTTCATGATGCTGCATACTATGGAGATCACCACCAGCAAACGGGATGAAATGCGGGATATTACCCGCGAGGTTCAGGCTTATGTGAAGAATAGCGGAGTTCTTAACGGACTGCTGATTGTCTATTGCCCGCACACCACCGCAGGGATTGCGATTAACGAGAACGCCGATCCTGATGTGAAGCGTGATGTGTTGATGCGTCTGGATGAGGTCTATCCCTGGGAGCATCCCAAATACCGCCATGCCGAGGGCAATACAGCTTCCCACTTGAAATCCATTACGGCCGGTCCTTCGCAGACCCTAATTATTCATGAAGGGGCTGTGCTCTTGGGCCGTTGGCAGGGCATCTATTTTTGCGAGTTCGATGGTCCAAGGCAACGCCAGTGCCACCTCAAAATTATGGAAGGCTAGCACTGCCTGCCCTTGTAGAAGAGCAGCTACGCATGAACCGCGAAGCTGCTCTCTATACAATTTATAGTTCCTGTAACACTTTCACCATGCAAAGTTATACCAATGCAACGCTCTAAAGTACGAGCCGTTAAAAAAAACAGCTTTTTATAAACTGCGGCTTAATACCTTAACATGTGTCAGGGCAGCTTGCTTCACATCTTCGAACAACACTTTATCCTGGATATAATATGAAATAAATCCGTGAGCAGACAGGAATAAGGTCAGCGGAACTTTCTGCCAGTCCTCTGTTACATATCCCTCTTCCTTCATATGACGGCGGACAATGCTCGCAAACAACTCGAAACATCGACCCTGTTCTGCCCGGCAATAAGCCAGCAGCTCTTCGTCGCGGATCATAAACATGATCTCATACTGATACGGATGGTCCAGCCCGAACCGGATGAACTCCATAATCAGCTGCTCCACCCGGGTCATTCCCTCTTCAGGCGGAGTGGTCATAGCTTGATTCAGCAGCGAAGCCACATGATTGAAATCCTCAACGACAATGGCGTAGAAGAGTTCGGCTTTCTCTTTGAAATGGTAATACAGGGAGCCGTGGCTGTAACCCAGGTGCTGACCAATGCTGCGCATCGAAATGGCACGGTACCCTTTGGTGATGAAAAGATGCCTCGCCGCCTCCAGAATTCTTTCTCTCGACAACTCCTGTTCCACTGCTCTTCTTGCCATAATCTATTCCCCTTCGCTGTAGTAAAGCCGCCGCCCTTCCGTAACCAGGGATTGCCCCTCCGTAAGATCGGTTATCCATGCGATAAATGCGTCACCTTCATTATTGCGCGGAAGACACAGCAGTGTAACTTTATCCGTAAACAAAGTCTCTCCGGTCTGGATATTCCGGCCCCGCAGTGCATTCTCCACCTTGCCCAGCCAAGTGTACTCGATTTCCACGAATACCTCCCGCCTTAGCACACGTGTGATGACCTCTCCGGCCGTAAGCGCCAGTACAGCGCCATCGGTATAGGCCCGGATCAGCCCGCCTGCACCCAGCATGATGCCTCCGAAATAACGGGTAACAACAATAGCGACATTCTTCACCTGTTGGCTGCGGATTACTTCCAAAATCGGTTTCCCGGCCGTTCCACTCGGTTCCCCGTCATCCGACTGTCTCTGGATCTCATCCCTCTCTCCGATCATATAAGCAGAGCAGTTATGCGTTGCATGCCAGTGCTGCTTCTTGATCGAATCGATAAATTGCACAGCTTCTTCCTCGTTCTCCACCGGCATGATATGCCCGATGAAGCGTGATTTACGGATTACGACCTCCCGCGAGCCGGGGGTACGTACCGTCCGGTATTGTTCCAGCATTGTTGTCCATTCCTTACTCTACATGTGATGATTTGATATATATTAGGAGCAGCCCTGGTAGTGGTTACCTATGGACTGCTCCCTGATGACTTATCTTACTATGAATGATCTGCGGTTAGAGTGGGACTATTCGGTAAGTCTGGCTTCCAGCTCTGCTTTTTCCTTCTCGTAGCCTGGTTTGCCCAGTAGTGCGAACATGTTCTTCTTGTAGGCTTCAACACCCGGCTGGTCGAACGGATTCACACCCAGCAGGTATCCGCTGATCCCGCAGGCCTTCTCGAAGAAGTACACCAGATAGCCAAAAGTATAAGGAGTCTGGTCAGGGATGGTAACGATCAGGTTCGGCACTTGGCCATCTGTGTGCGCCAGCATGGTTCCTTGGAAAGCCTTCTTGTTCACGAAATCCATCGTCTTGCCTGTCAGGAAGTTCAGTCCGTCCAGATCATCAGGATCAGATTCGATGGATACATGGTGCTGTACCTGCTCTACCTGAATAACCGTTTCAAAGATATTGCGGTTACCCTCCTGAATGAACTGGCCCATGGAGTGCAGATCAGTCGAGAAGTCAACAGAGGAAGGGTAGATTCCCTTGTAATCCTTGCCTTCGCTTTCGCCGTACAGCTGCTTCCACCATTCAGAGACAAAGTGCAGGGACGGCTCGTAGTTCACGAGGATTTCAGTCGTCTTGCCTTTGCGGTAGAGCGCGTTACGTACTGCAGCATATTGATAGCTCTGGTTCGTAGCCACATCGGGGTTGTTGAACTCATCGGCTGCGGCTGCGGCCCCCTGCATCATTTCTTCAATGTTAATTCCCGCTACGGCGATAGGCAGAAGGCCTACCGGTGTCAGGACGGAATAACGTCCGCCTACATCATCAGGGATAATGAACGACTCATAGCCTTCTTCGTTAGCCAGCTTCTTGAGTGCGCCCTTCTCCTTGTCTGTTGTTGCGTAGATCCGTTTGCGGGCTTCTTCCTTGCCGTATTTCTTCTCCAATGCTGCGCGGAAGATACGGAAGGCAATAGCAGGCTCGGTAGTTGTACCGGATTTGGAGATTACGTTCACGGAGAAGTCTTTGCCTTCTACCAGGTCAAGCAGATGCGTGATGTAGGTAGAGCTGATGTTGTTTCCGGCAAAATATACTTCCGGAGTCTTGCGCTTGTCCTTGGACAGGTTATTGTAGAAAGAATGTGACAGCGCCTCAATAGCTGCGCGTGCCCCCAGGTAAGATCCGCCGATACCAATAACGATCAGCACTTCGGAGTCGCTCTGGATTTTCTTGGCGGCCTGCTGAATACGGGCGAATTCTTCCTTGTCATACGCTGTAGGGAGATCAATCCAGCCCAGGTAGTCGGAGCCGGCTCCGCTCTTGTTATGCAGTTGTTCGTGGGCCAGCTTCACCGGAGCGGCGAAGTAGTCGATCTCGGTCTGGCTGAAGAAGGAAAGGGCTTTGGTGTAATCAAAATTAATCTTCTTGGACATCGGTAATGGTAGCCTCCTGTTTATCTCTTTAGATTTGAATCCGTGTGTTGCAACATTATAATCTAGAATACTTTAATTTGCCTTGACTGGCAAGGTCTTAAGGCATACCCCCCGGCTTTGGAGCCCTGTTTATGAAAATTGTTGAAAGCGGTTACTAAGCAGACAAGGATACCTGTTCTGTGGAACATGCCTCAACCTTCTGATAGAATGAAGGACAAACTTAGTTTCTATAATATGATCTCAGGAGAGCAAAGGTGGAAATGATATGAAGCACATCGGCTTTATCGGACTCGGAACAATGGGAGCACCTATGGCGTCGAACCTGCTGCGAAGCGGCTTTGAGGTTACGGTGTACAACCGTACAGCAGAGAAATGCAAACCTCTGGAACAGGAAGGCGCGAAAACAGCCGCCACACCACAGGCAGCAGCGGAAGGCAAGGATGTTATTATCACCATGATCAGCAACGATGATTCGATTCGTGATGTCTTCTACAGTGACGATGGTATTCTCGCTACCCTTCAGCCGGGAACAACTGTGATTGATTCCAGTACCATCTCCCCCGGCCTTGCAAAGGAGATCGCCGCTGAAGTTGAAGCACGGGGCGGCAGCTTCCTTGATGCCCCTGTAACCGGCAGCAAGCCGGCAGCTATCGACGGCACACTGGTCTTCATGGTCGGCGGACATGCCGAAGTGATTGAGAAGCACCGGGATCTCTTCGACTCCATGGGCCGCCTGCTGCTGCATATGGGCGCTAACGGCAGCGGCGCTGTAGCCAAGCTGGCTCACAATGCCATGGTCGGCATTCACAATGTCGCGCTTGCCGAGGGCTTCTCGATTGCTGTGAAATCCGGCGTTCCCGCAGACAAGTTCCTGGAACTGGTGAAGAACGGATCGGCAGGCAGCAAGCAGGCTGAGCTAAAGGGCCAGAAGATCATCGAGGGCGACTTCAGCAACCAGTTCTCCCTTGCCCTGATGCTCAAGGATCTCAAGCTGGCGTCCTCGCTCAGTGATTCCACCGGCGTCCCTTCCCCTATGCTCGGCGTAGCCAAGAGCATGTTCCAGGCAGGCTTCAACCACGGCTACGGCGATGAGGATCTGTCCGCTGTGGTCAAATCCTACGAAGACTGGATCGGCCGTAAGATCGGCGGCACAGGGGATACGGAATAGCAGGCTATACTAGATTGCGTGATTACCCAGGCACAGCCGGATTTATCGGCTGTGCCTGGGTGTGTAACCATTCTAACAGCAGCATTCTTAGCATTTGCTTATCATCTAGTTAAGTCTTCACACTAGTATAATTCTCAGGGAGGGACATGAAATGGTATCCTTTGAGCTATCCCAACCGCAAGATGCAGCAGCCTTGGCAAACGTTCAAAAACGAACCTTCGATGATGATGCCCGGCGTTATCAAAATAAAGATGAGGACGGGCCTCCCGGTTACGATTCTGTGCCCTGGCAGGCGGAACAGATGCAGCAGGGCCATTATTACAAGCTTCTGAAAGACGATGGAATTGTTGGCGGGATGATCATCTTCCCGTCGTCCACAGAAGAGGAATGTCATCTGGGCCGGATTTTTATCGATCCCTTATATCAGAATCAAGGGTTCGGGCATGAAGCTTTGCATTTCTTATTTGTACAGTATCCTGCGGCCAAGCGCTGGACGCTGGATACTCCCTCGTGGGCCGTCCGGAATCATCACTTCTATGAGAAGCACGGCTTCATCCGTATCGGAGAGATCTATGATGCGGAGAGCAGCCAGAGCATCTGGGAATATGAGCGGACAGGTCCGCTGGCAGAGGCAGGCCGCTAAGAGCAGAATCACTTTACCGAGCGAATCATGCTAATGGACCATGTGCCGACGCTCAGCCTATTGTGTTCGGTTTTTCGCCTACATTCTGCATATGTAACTCGTAATCAGGGCACAGCCAGGCAGTATCGGCTGCGCCCTTTTACTATACGAGCATGGCCTTCTTGTCAGGAGTGAGAACGCAAAAGTACCGGTGATTTCATCACCGGTACGAGAAGTTTATTTTACAGTACGTATACAAAAAAACATATGTTTTTCCTGCGTTAACTATAAAATTAATATAGCACAGAAATGTCAACATAACAAGCATTTTTATGGAAAACGAAGAAAATAGATGATTTTCCCCCTGCCAACCTGGCAGCAAGGATCAAGACGGCGCCCGACGCGGCTGTCCCCCTCTCCTCCCCTGATGATATGATCTTCTGCGCGAAGGAGGCGAATGATATGCAAATCAGACTGAGAGATATCCGCAAAAGCTTCAAGGTGTACAAACGCCCCGAAGGAAAATGGGGACTGCTGAGAGGAGCGTTTATGCGGAATGTTACCCAGGTGGACGCGCTCGGCGGCATCAGCTTTGATATTGAAGAGGGTGAACTGGTAGGTTACATTGGCCCGAACGGCGCCGGCAAATCCACCTCCGTCAAGGTAATGAGCGGTATCCTGACACCCGACAGCGGAGAATGCACCATCTTGGGCAAGATTCCATGGAAGCACCGCGTAGAGCATGTATCCCGGATCGGCGTCGTGTTTGGCCAGCGCTCACAGTTATGGTGGGATGTACCTGTGGCTGATTCCTTTGATGTGCTGAAGGATATTTATGCGATTCCCCCCGGAGACTACAGGCTGAGACTTTCGGAGTTAACAGCAACCCTTGGTGTGGAAGCACTATTAAGGACGCCGGTGAGACAACTATCGCTGGGACAGCGGATGCGTTGTGAGCTGGTGGCGGCGCTGCTGCACCGGCCGAAAATTCTGTTTCTGGATGAGCCAACCATCGGACTCGATGCGGTATCAAAGCTGGCACTGCGCAATTTTTTAAAGGCAGAGAACCGCCAGTACGGGGTTACGATGCTGCTGACCACGCACGACATGGATGATATTGAGGCCTTATGTGAGCGGGTCATGGTGATCGGGCACGGCCAACTACTCTATGACGGGCAACTCTCAGGTCTGCAGCAGAAATATGCGCCGGAGGTCGTCATGAAAGTGAACACGGATGCGATGATTGCTGCTATGTACAATGACTTAGCTTTGGGTTAAGCCTATCAGGAGGTGCACAATGAATTTTAGAAATACATGGCGGGCCTGCAGCTCCCTCTTCCGAATCCGCATGGCAGAAGGGCTCCAGTACCGGGTGTCCGCCATATCTGGCACGATGGTCGGTGTGTTTTGGGCGCTTATAGAATGTGTGCTGTTCACCGTGTTCTATACATACAGCGAGAATAGCTCCTGGAATAATAACAGACTCAGCCTCTCTCAGGCCATATCCTATGTCTGGCTGGCTCAGGGGCTGTTTGTACTCCAGAGTATGAACATCGACAGCGAAATTATGGGCAAAATCAACAACGGTGACGTCGGTATCGAGCTGTGCCGGCCCATGAACCTGTACACCCACTGGTTTGTCAAAAGCTCGGCCGGCAAGCTCGGCACCAGTTGGATCAGGGGGCTGGCCACCGTACTCGCAGGGCTCCTGATGCCTGCCGGATATGCCCTAGGGGGCCCCGCCTCATTGCCTGCACTATTCTATTTCCTTTTGTCGGCGGTTATGGCGTTTGTGCTGTGCTCGGCCTTCGCTATGCTTGTGACTGCGATCCGGCTGAATATCACTTGGGGGGACGGACCGACCTATATGCTTCTACTGCTAAGCGGCATATTGTCCGGCACCTACCTCCCCCTGCGGCTCTGGCCTGATTTCATGCAGACCTTCCTGTACCTGCAGCCGTTTGGAGGGTTCGCAGATATCCCTCTGCAGCTATATATAGGTAGCGTGGCTCCTGCCGCCGCATTGCCCGGCATCGGCTTACAGCTCCTCTGGAGCCTTATCTTTATCTCGGCGGGCCGGATGATCATGAAACGCAGATTGCACAGCATTATCGTCCAGGGAGGGTGAGAGTAACGTATGCTTGCTGAAGGTAAAATTTATTGCAAATACTTGCGGATGCATCTGCTGTCCGGCATGGAATATAAGGGCTGGTGGCTGATGCTGATTCAGGTGCTTACTGTGGTGATCTCCGATCCCATAGCCACCGTCCTGCTGTTCTCCCGCTTTGGTAATATCGGCGAATGGACCGTCGCCCATATCATTCTGGTGTACTCGCTGGCGGTGGCTTCCTTCGGACTTGCCGAGAGCGTATGCCGCGGGTTTGATTATTTCCCGTGGCATCTGCTGCGCTCCGGCGATTTCGACCGGCTGCTGCTCCGCCCGCGGTCCCTGTTCGTGCAGGTCGCCGCTTCCAGATTCCATCTGCACCGGCTGGTACGGCCGTTTACAGGGATCTGTGCTGCGGGCTGGGCGCTGGGACAGCTCGACGTTCCCTTGACGCCCGGCAGACTCGGCATTCTGGCGATGGCGCTGGCCGGAGGCTGTCTGATGTACTGCGGAGTGTTCGTGCTAACCTCAGGTCTTGCTTTTTTCACTATCAAAGGGCTGGACTGGATCTTTCTGCTGACCAACGCCAGCTACCAGATTACCCGCTGCCCAGAGCCCTATTTGCCGCGAATGCTAAAATCCGTGTTCAGCTTTGTGCTCCCAATGCTGTTCATCAGCTTCTATCCGGCGGCCACCGTCTGCGGCTGGGATTATCCCCGCTGGCTGGGCTTCCTCTCGCTTCCCTCTGGAGCTGCCTTCCTCGGAGTGTCTCTGCTGGTATGGCGCATAGGCGTGAGGCATTACAAAAGCACGGGGAGCTGACAAAACAAGTGGAAACGAATGCCATCCTTTGAAAGGACGGCATTCGTTTCAGCGAGAAATAGAAGGATAAGTTATCGTGTGCAACATATAAATTCTTATATTTCAAAAAAAGGCACCCCAAGGTTATCCGAGGCCACTGAAAAACTAACCTTTCATAGACAAAGTAAAAAACGCATAAAAAAGACGACGCTATTCGGTTCCTCCGAATGGATGCCGTCTTTTTTACCTATTTCTTCAACTTTGGTTACTCCATGAGTTTCAATATTCATTACAGGCTGCGCCTTTTCGTTGCTGAATTACACATCGGAATACAGCATTAACACACTCCTCTACTCATAATTAACACAACCTTATGTTCCTATATATGGTAGAGAATATCATAATATATGGTAATTATTCACAAGAAAATTATCAGTAAATACGAAAAAGCCCCGCTAAATAGCGGAGCTCCCGTAGATTCAGCAATCTATTTTGACCTCAATTTACGGAGTAATTGCAGGCTCATTCTGTACTTCCACTGGTACCTCAACATCCTCTGCCGGCTCCTGGACGGTTTCCTCTTTAGGCCAGCTGAGCTCCACCTTCCGACCGTCAATCCACCAGTTTCCGCCCGGAGTCGAGGCCAGCAGCCAGGTACCCCATCTTCCAGATACCTGGACGGTCTGCGGATCGAGATAAGTCACTTTAGGGGCGTAAGCATCCGGATATTTATAAACAGGTGTACGTACGTTTAATACGGCATTTGCCGTGATCTCCTCGATGGCGGCCAGCTTTCCCGGTGATGGATGAATCCATCCCAGTCCCTCTGCGGCTTGAACCTGAACCCAATCCCCCTTCTCTGCGATAACCTGAAGTGTTTGCGGCTGCAGACTGATCCCACCGGCTGCAGCCCCCAGTTTAGGGTATAGCTCCGTTCCCGCCAGCAGCCTCATGGACTGCTGAAGATACTGAACCTTCTTTTTATTCAGCCATAAGGAATAGGTCTGCTTCGCAGAGTACAGCCCAACCTCCTTATTTTCAGACCAGATCGTACTGAATTGTCTTAAGGGTACACTGCTCTCCCCAGCATAATCTGCAATTTCAATCGTGAAGCCGGGACGGCCATACTCTTGAATGAACCAATCCTTATACCCGCCGCCAGAAGGGTTCTTCTCCGGAGCTACCAGAGAATAACCAGTAAGATTGCCAAGCGCCCGGGCCATCGTTTTGTCGCGGTTCAGATTGCTGCTGAGCGTCTTGAAGTTCCAGAATATGATTTCACCGGAGCTATGGTAGGAAATCGTAACTTCCGGATCAATCTGTTCTGTAAAATTCATCATCAGCTGCACTTCTGGAGCCTGCCCCGGCCTATTTCCCTTATAATTCTGATACGAAGGAAATGAAACCGCATCCCTAATCGTATTCCAGTTCGCCGGATACTGGCGGTTAAGGTCAATGCCCTGCATATTGGCTTTCCAGCGGGTAAAATTAGTGCTGTTCTTGTTATACTTACGCAGCATCTGGGCCAGATCAGCCGGTAAGCCTGCTGTACCTTGCTGAGACAAGGTAACTCCATCCGGATTCACCATCGGAACGACCCAAATGCTAACTTCATCCAGTAAGTCACGGACGTTATAGTTGCCTATTCTCACATTAGTATCATAAGCCTGGGCGTAAGTGTCGATCAATTTCATCAATAATGAGCTTGTCATCCATTCTCTGGCATGATGAGAGCCATTAAGAAACAGCACGGACTCTCCTCTCCCCAGCTTCACCGCCCACAGCTGCCGGCCATACGGACTCTTCCCCAGAGATTCCATAGATACCAGATCGGGGTACTCCGCCGCTAATCTTTCAATATCCCTCTGCATAATAGTGTAAGAATAGACCTGATTGGGGTTCACAATATTTGCCGCTGCATGTACCCGTCCTGCTGTTACGAATAACGATGCTAGCAACATGAAACTGAGCGAAAACCAAATAACCGTATGTATTTCCTTACGCAAGCCTGACCTTCTCACATCCCCAACTCCTATATCTATTTACTAGCATGGCTAGCTGAGAGAGTGAATCTCTCGAATAATGGAAGTATATGAGAATGTGCATATTTCGTCAATAATAGATAAGTTTTATTTATCTTTTGTCGAATTGTGGAAATTGCATTGCCGTCCTTTTAAGGTTAAAAAAAGATCCCGGCAACTAGAGCTGCCGGGATCTTTCTTCGTTACTATGCTTTGAATTACACAATCGGGTAAGAACAGCAATAATCAGTTAATGCGAATACTTCCAGGGCAAATTTGGAGTTGCCGGGAACATGGAAGGTCTCCGCTCCGTCAATGTCCTTCCACACCTCAGTGCCGGGAAGCAGCACCTTCAGATTGCCGGAGAGAATCTCCATCGTCTCGGGGCCATCTGTGCCGAATTCGTATACGCCAGGCAGCATGATGCCGAGTGTCACCTTAGTGCCGTCTTCCAGAGTAACTGTACGGCTGGTCACTTTTCCGTCGTAATAAATATTAGCTGCTTTTTGAATTGTCGCTCCCGTAAACTGACTCATCTGCTTATTCTCCCCTTTGTTCTTAGATCCGTCTATTATAGCAGCGCTTTTACGCGGCTGACTACATTTTCTACAGTGAAACCATATTCTCTAATTACAGTGTCGCCAGGGGCGGAAGCGCCAAAGGTAGTGATTCCCAGAATGTCGCCCTGATCGCCTGTATAACGTTCCCATCCGAAGGATTGTGCCATTTCGATGGCCAGACGGGCCTTCACTTCAGGCAGGATAACGGAATCGCGGTATGCTTTATCCTGCTTTTCGAACAGATCCCAGCTCGGCAAGCTGATTACACGAACATCAATGCCTTCTTCGGCGAGCGCAGCCTGAGCCTTAACCGCCAGCTGTACTTCAGAGCCTGTAGCAATGATCTGTGCCTGCGGAGTACCGTTCTTGGAATCAGAGACCACATAACCGCCGCGTTTGATGTTATCGCGCACACCGTCTACGGTTCCAGCCAGGATCGGCAGGTTCTGACGAGTCAGTACCAGTGCTACCGGATTGGCTGTATTCTCCATAGCGTATGCCCAAGCTGCAGAGGTCTCGTTGGCGTCAGCCGGACGAATGACCGTCAGCCCCGGAATGATACGCAGGGAAGCAAGCTGCTCAATCGGCTCATGGGTAGGACCGTCTTCACCGACAGCGATACTGTCATGAGTAAGCACATAAGTTACCGGCAGCTTCATGATGGAAGCCAGACGGACAGCCGGACGCAGGTAATCTGTGAAGACGAAGAACGTACCGCCGAATACCTTAAGACCGCTGTGCAGTGCAATACCATTCATAGCTGCGGCCATACCGAATTCACGTACGCCGAAGTAGATATTACGGCCGTCATAGGATTCGGAGGTGAACTGGGACAGACCGTTCAAGTGCGTCATGGTCGAGCTCTCCAGATCGGCAGAACCCCCAACCAGCTGCGGGATACCGCCAGTCAAGCCGTTCAGTGCATTACCGGAAGCCACACGGGTAGATACAGCTTTGTCTTCTGCTTTGTAGAATGGCAGATTAGCATCCCAGCCTGCAGGAAGCTCACCGTTCAGTGCAGTTTCGAGCTGTGCAGCAAGCTCAGGGTATGCTTTTTTGTAGGCTGCAAATTTATCGTCCCATGCCTTGTTGGCGGCGATTCCTTTGGCTTTTACTTCAGCAAAGCTGGCGCGTACTTCATCCGGTACATAGAAATCTTCTTCATATACCCATTTGTAGTATGCCTTCGTCAGCTTCGTTTCATCAGCACCCAGCGGGGAGCCGTGAGTACCGCCGTGGCCGCCTTTACCTTGCTTGTTCGGGCTGCCGTAGCCGATGACCGTCTTCACTTCGATCAGTGTCGGTTTGCTGCTGTCTGCCTGAGCCTCTTCAAGAGCCTTAGCCAGTGCAGGAAGATCGTTACCGTCTTCTACGCGCAGAACCTGCCAGCCGTAAGCTTCAAAACGCTTAGCTACATTCTCGGAGAATGCAAGGTTCAGCTTGCCATCGAGAGAGATATCATTCGAATCGTACATTACAATTAGTTTGCCCAGCTTCAGGTGTCCGGCAAGCGAAGCGGATTCGGAAGAGATCCCTTCCATCAAATCACCGTCGCCGCAGATGGCGTACGTATAATGGTCAATCACGTTATGTTCATCTTTATTATAAGTGGCACCCAGCTGAGCTTCAGCCATTGCCATACCTACAGCCATACCAATACCTTGTCCAAGCGGACCTGTTGTTGCATCTACACCGGCAGTGTGGCCGACTTCCGGATGTCCTGGAGTTAAGCTGCCCCATTGGCGGAACTGCTTCAATTCTTCCATAGGCAGATCATAGCCGCTGAGGTGCAGCAGGCTGTAGAGGAGCATGGAGCCATGTCCGGCAGACAATACGAAACGGTCACGGTTGACCCAAGTCGGATGGTCCGGGTTATGATTCATGGTCTTGGCGAACAATTGGTATCCCATAGGTGCGGAACCCATTGGCATACCCGGATGTCCTGAATTTGCTTTTTCAATGGCATCAATGGCAAGTGTACGGATCGTAGTGATGGCCAGGTTGTCCACCGTTGAGTTTTCTTCTTTATGAATGGCTTGATCTTTTGCTTGTTCAGTCATTAAAATAATCCTCCTCAAATCAAGAATGTCATTTTGACTATTATTGTATCACGGAAGTGGAAGCATTTCCAATTGTTTTTGCTGTAGCTTATATTTAACGGCTTCTGCCGCGACTATGCACTCCTATGCCAGATTTACGGCGCTCTTGAAGATGCAAGACAGGAATGAAGAGACTTAGCCTTAAGTCTAGTTTCTAATTAAGACTAAAGTTTGTTTTACAAAGCGGATTTATACAGTAAGATGGAAGTACCACAGCGGAATTTTAGCCGGATTATCCATAATTTCCAGCAGAAAGGAATTCAGAAGATGACTGCAAACAGAGACATTTATATTGTGCTGACCGGAACAGGCACGGCCTTCAGCGGAATTATTAAATGGTTCACCAAAGCGGAGCTGAATCATGCCTCGATTGCTTTTGACAGTGAGCTGCGTGAGGTCTACAGCTTCGGCCGGAAAAAAGTGTACAACCCGTTTATCGCCGGACTTATCCATGAGAACTTCATCCATCCGTTCTACAGCAGTGCAGACTGTGCCATCTACCAGCTCAGAGTCAGTGAGGAAGAGTACAATACTATGTATAACCATGTCCAGGGTATGATGCAGAATCAGGAGCGTTATAAATATCACCTGCTCGGTCTGGTCGGGGTGCTGCTGAACATCCGGATTGACCGGGAGAACGCCTATTTCTGTTCCCAATTCGTCGCCTCTGTATTAGAGGAAACCACCGTTCATCCGGTAGCCAAGCCCTCCTGCTTCGTGACTCCGGAGGATTTCGCTTCATCCCTGTGTGCCCACAAAATATTCAGCGGCAAACTCTCCTACTATATGCACCGCAGTCATTCTGCGGACCTTCGAGGTTCCAGTCTACATAACCCCCAAACTACTAATCCTCCAGAATTTGCGGCCCCGAGGCTGCGGCTGCATGAAGAACGGACCGAGGGAATCGTCTGAACGATCACCCTCCGCCCGCTTGATGCCGTGTAAAACATAAAATCTCACAAGAGCATAAGGAACAAGGAATGCATCCCGCGTTATTTTACACGATGGCTCTGATAATATTCTGTCCAATCTCCGAGAATCGTTACCGCCACTGTATCCACCTTGGTCTGATACTCATTAGTAGCGGTGAAGGTAAAAGTAACCGGGCCATCCGGCAGCTGCTCGAACGATGGGTCGGCCAGTTCACCTGTCCACATGGTCTTATCGCTCCCAGTCGGACTTAGCGCAGCCGTGTATCCTCCAGTCATTGTGACTTGCACGGTATCCGGTAGTCCAGTCGCTGTCCCCTGCAGCACGAATTTCTCACCAGCCCAATAGACACTATACCCCCGCGGACTTTCAGGCGAGCCACTCTGCTTCATATTATAAGCCTGACGGTTGCCATTCCATTCCTCCGTGTGCCGGACAGCCCCCTTGATGCTAAGCAGGTTAACCATAAAGTACTTTCTTGCGGACACAACACTCCAATCAAATCCATCGAAGACCTCAACTTCTACAGCATATTTTTCGTACTCTGCTAAGGCTCCATCCGGTACCTTCCATTGTTTTGAATTTGATACCTGGTCACCAGACTGCACCTTAATCGCACCTGTGGCCAGATTAATTATCCGCACCCGGAAGCGCTGCTGCTGATCCCCGTCCTCATCCTGGTAATCCCACTTGATGATTGGTGTCAGCGTGCTGGCAATGGTCGGCTTGTTGGGGCTGTCACTTGTCGGATAGGTAATAGCGACCTTGGGTAACCGGTTCAACACGGTAATGCTATGGGACAGCTCTCTGAACAGTCCCAGGGAGTCCGTAACAAGCTGCCGATACGTAAAGGTACCGTTTGTAGTAAACTTTTTGTTAAAATCGCCTTCTGTGCTCACAAGCCCCTCTGCACCAGCCGCCGGCTTGAGGAAATACTGATGGCTGATGCTATCTCCTTTCGGAATATCTGCGTCCGTTGCCGTGCTTTGGATGTTCAGAACATCCGTCCGGTAGATCGGTACCTTCGTGGCATCTTTTCCGGTATCCGTAATGAGGGTGAATCCCGGCTTGGGCGGATTGTCGATGATGAAAGCTTTTTCGTTGGAGATTTCTGACCACTTCCGTTTGGAGAATGCTCGTCCCTGAACTGTATAGAGCAGGAATCGGTCCAGCGATTGATCCGGCAACTGATACTGGCGTATTGATCCCGTACTGTCGGTGTTCTCCACCGTTTTGGCCAGCAGCTTGTCCTTCGTAAAGAACTCCAGCCGATAGCTCTCCTGCGGATCATTCTCCGGGTCGGAGTAGGTCCACTTGATCAGTGGATCTCCTTCTTTTTCCGCATCGATAATCGTAGGGTTGTTCACCGTCCCTGCAGGATACGTTAGGGTCATGTTAGGAGCCAAGTTTTCTTTAACCGTTACCTTGAGTGTGGCTATGTTCGACTTGTCGCCAATCTGGTCCACGGCCCAGTGCTCCAGAGTGTAGGTCCCCAGTTCATCAAAATTAAGCGAGATACTCGGAGTCTGGAATAGTGTGATCTTATGATCGCTTCCCGTTACCCGCCAGTAATACTTCAAGCTGCTCTGATCGGCTATATCTTCATCCACATCAGAGGAATTGAAGGTATGGGTATCGTATTGATTGACCGCTGCTGGACCTTGAATCGCCGCTGTCGGGACATGATTTTTGACGCTGAACATCTGGGTGGCATAGGAATACAGACTTCCATCCGTCGCATTCAGTCTCATTTCCCAGCCGTCAGAGATTGCTTTTTGTGCAGAAATCCCATAATCATTGAGTACGTCTTGCACCCTGAATACCTGATTCCGGTTGCTCCCCCGCCAGTAATAGGGATCATTATTAAGTTTGGTATACCAGCCATACTGCAAATTATCTCCATCCTCATCCGGATCAGGGGTCAAGTTATTCAAGCTGATGACCGTATCCCGGTAGACCTCATTAGGCATCGTAAAGCTGGCCGCAGGCGGATGATTAATGACCTGCACGGTTTGGCTGTACACATTCGACCAGAGTCCGCGGTTATCACGAACCTGCAAATTAAGCTGGTATGATCCCACGCCGAAGGCCGCGATATTCGGCGGTACAGTTGCACCGCCCGAATGACTCCACACCTGCTGCCAGCCGTCTTTTATGACCGTCCAAGAATACACATCGAGCGGATCATTGTCCGGGTCAAAGGACTTATCAATAATAATGGTTGCCTTACGGTAAGAGACATTGGTCGGACTCACTGTGAATAGAGCAACCGGCGGTAGATTGGCTGCGCTGCCCACACTCTGCTGCATCCAGTCACTCCACACCCCGAAGCCGTTAGGACCATCAATGTCCCGGACACGCAGCCGGATCTCATGGGCAACCCCCGAAGGAAGCTGCGCAGGTGGCTGTCCTTCGGTCCAGACTTCATCCCCGGCTTTGCGCCATTGCCACTGCCAGGTCACCAACCCCTTGGTTGGACTGGACATATGGTCCAGATCATATGAGCTGTCTGTGAGATGCAGCGTGCCGCCTATCAGCTTCGCTGAAAATAGGGCAACCGGCTTCCGGTGAACCATGAACGTCATGCTGGATAAGTTGTCCCGGCTCCACATGCGGTAATTATCAAACCGGTCATCGCCCTTCGGATTATCCCTCGCTTGAAAGGTAGCCGTGTAAGCGCCGCTGAAAGGAAATGACGGATACTTGCTATCCCGCCACAACCCGCTGTCCCAGATCATACCCATGGAGTTATCAAAAATACCAGGGTCCTGATCATAGCGGTACCGCTCTGCATATTTGCCGTCATTCTCATAATCGGTATATGAGGTACTGATATCAATCGGGCTATTGATAAGGAAGAAGGCTTTGTTCCTCAGCCGGTTGGTCACGCTAAAGGAAGTGGAGGCTTCTGCCTTCAGGTTGAACGGATCGACTACCTTCACATTGACGTTGTACCAACCGGGCGGGATTCCCTCATTTAACACATCAATGGGAATGGTGAAGTTTTTCGCTGAGCCCGTATTGGTTACGGAGATTTTTTTATAAAACACGTTCGGGATCTCTGCAATGATATCGACGGTATCGTTATCCGGGTCTTGCACATACCCTTCAACATAAAAAGTGCTCAACCCAGCATCATTGATGATACTTTGCCCGTTTTGTGAGGTAAGGGTAAGATTGGGCTTTTTGTTGGTGGATAATGGAAAGACTCGTTCATCATTGATCGTATACGTATGAAAGTATTTATAGGTGCCTGAATTTTGCCATACATCTGCTACCCAATATTGTTCTGAAAAGGACTGCATGAATTGGATGTTTTTCGGTGTCTTACCTGGACTTATAAAGGTCGAAAAAGATGGTGTTAAGGTAAAATAATCTATATAGAATTGATCATCGTATGGAGGAGAGAAGTAAACTCGTTTAGCGTAAAATCCCGGATGGGTAAATTGTGTTGAATCAAAGTAGGTTGGATTGTTTGTACTATCAAGAAACGAGCCCCCACCAACCTGCGCGATTTGTTCTTGACTTCCATCCGTAAAGGTAACCAATATGCGTCCTGCATATCCGGTAACATAACCATGCGTCCACCTTGATCCCGGATCGGAGCTCCTGGGATAATAAGGTAACTGTTCCCTCATGAGTATCCATGCGGTTGGCGTCTGCAGGTTACTCATATTGATGTGCAGTTCACCCGTGACTTTGTTATAAGTCATACCCGTTAAGTCAACGGCAGGTAAGTCTACACGCATTGAACTGGCATACCAGTTATTATCTCCTTCGTATGAGGGGGGTCTTGAGGTATTTAACTGAGTCGCTGGAATTTGGACATCGTTGAACTCTAGGACCTCACCCGCTGCCTCTGCCCGCTCTCCCAGCCACGGATACCAGGGTAGCATTGTAACCATTAAGATCATTAACGTTATTCGTTTTATCAGACTCAGACTTTTCATGCGGTTATCCTCTCTTCTACCATGACCAATCGACTGCCGGAGCACGGTTGTACACTTCAATGACTCGTTCAGCTATCGGCTGCGGCGGCGCACTGCTGTAGGAGTCTCTGGATTTTCGGTCGGCTGGAGTAATAAATTCTTCAATGGTGGGCTGATCGAACTCTTCCGTTACCGTAAGCCGGACTTCATACCTGCCTACTTCATACAAAATCAAATTCAGAGTACTGACGTTGGCATCATTGAACGGGACCCATGGATTATTGGAGAAATCTCCATCATTCTCAGCATCATACCGATATTCCCATTTTCGGTGGGCCAAAAAATCATAGTCTGGAGAAAAGGACATATCGGTTAAGGCCGCGACCGCCTGGTTCCCATTTGCTGGATCGCGATAGATCTTTCCAGGAGCAGAAAAATAAACGACCGGCGGCTCATCCGGAATGATATCAAAGGTCATACTGGTGGAATCCCCAAACCCGGCAGTGTTGGTAACGGTGAGAGTTGCCTTAAACGTCCCAGGCTTCTTAAACAATACATCTTTGGAGTTCATCCCTGAGAGATTTCCCAAGTATTTAATATCTGCAGCAGTACCGCCGGAAACAGGTGAAATCGTCCACTGCGTCTTGGTCTCATCAATAGGGTAGTGCTCCGGGCTTCGGCTCTTACTCAACAGGGTTACTTTCCTGTTTTCTTTTTTTGTCCCCTTTACATCAATAACAGCTTTAGGGATAGGCTGTATGACATTAATTTTGGCGCTGGTAGAACCGGTCAATCCTCCGTTATCAGTTACGGTTAGGCGCACAGAATGCTGGCCGAGGGAACTTAGCGGATACCAAGTCCAGCCGAAGGGACCACTAACCGGCTCCACAGCTCCAGGTGTATTGTACTTATAATCTACAATCGTTCCGTCTGGATCATATGATCCCTTCCCGTAGATCAAGGTTTCTTCCCCAGCCATGACCTCTTCAGATACATCCAGTATGGCTTTTGGCGGCTTGTTGTTATTGGTTGGTGGTGGTGTTGTAGGAATAGGAGAATCTGAGACTTCTACGGTGGCCTTCATCGTCTTGGAAAGAGATGAGACGGTGCCGCTCCCGGTCACTACCGGTTTGGTGAACCGCACGGTAACGGTAAGGGTGTATTCTTGCTTCACATTGCTGCCCCTGCTCTTAGGGATAACAAAATTATCGAAGGTCTGTGTGCTGTTCAAAACCTTGCCGTAATCCTTCTTTGTCTTCACATCACTGGAACCAGTTTCTTTAGCATAAAATATCCATTCTTCGATGTTAGATGAATTATTGTAAGCCAAAAGGTCTCCCTTGACTCTCAAGGATACCTCAGTGTCCTTCCCCTCAAACTTCGCCGGATTGGGCGAAGGCTTGAGGATGCTTACTCCGCCGTCTAGGGTGGGTTCGGTGATGGGCGTGTAGCTGAAGGATACGCTGCCGCTGTAGCTGTAGGTTGGGACTTTGGCGTCAGCCTTATAATAATAAGTAGCCGTTACCTCATACTTTCTGCCCTGAGCATGACCCACAAGAGGGTGAGATGAATCTGCATCTTGATTAACATAAGTTTGTTCTGTTATTTTTCCATCTGAGTTCACAAAATAGGGAATAGCATAGTTTACAATAACTCTATTGTTTTTAAATTTAATCTCTTTAATAGTGTTAGAAGAATATTTTGATTCAAAATACGGTTTAATTGTGCTTGCATTAATATATTTTGAATCTATGACATTGGCTTGCGATCCATCGTACCATTTTAAGTAGTCCATAGACTGATACGGAGCAGCCGAAATAACTACTCTAGGTGGACGATCCGAGGGATTTGCATTGTCTTCCGCTGGCATATCTTTTGTTTTCATTCCATCGTTAGATTCATCATACTCATTAATTTGCCAGCGTCTACCATCAGAGTATCTCCAAATGGAGTTATATGGATTTGAAATAAATAATGATCCGAAAGAGGCACGGTATCCGAGAACATTTGATATTGTTTTGTTATTAGACACGCCATTCAATTTTAAATTAATCATCCCATTTTCTAATGTAATATTTCCATTCAATTGATTACTTCCACTATATTTAAAACTTCCTGTATTAATTGAAGCTACTGTTACCCCACTTGGTAAATCTAAGTTATATGACTTAACAGCATTATCATCGCCTATTAATCCCGTATTTGCAGGGATAGAAATGGAGACTGTTTTAACTTCTGCTGCTACTACCTCCTTAACTTCAATTAAGGAGGCAGTACTTAAAGTGAATATTATCAAAAGTGTCAGTATTTTCTTCATTCAGGTACCACAAACTTTTCTACGTAGTTTTTTCCGTAGAACATACGGATAACAAAATGATCAAACTCACCGTTGTAAACATACCCAAGATAAGATGTGATCTTTTCTCCAGGTTTAAGTGAGTACGTCCACAATGCCTCTTTACTGTTGGTTTTAGATGCTAATTTCTTGGGCCAAATTGCATCTGTCATTTTTCCAGTTGCAAAGGTAAGTGGGATGGAAGCTTTAATATCGTTACCGCCACCATGCATTTTTTTGTTTGTCTTATTCTCTATGGTTACCTTAGTCCAAATAAAGTATTTTGGGCTATCTATTATATCAGTTGAATCCTGAAACCCGTACAACTTCTGAAGCTTCTTCACTTCCGGAGATTTAAAATCATAAATCATAATCTTATGAAGTGTATAACTCAATCCTTCTGATTCAAGAGTGACTGGCAGGTTCATTGCCTTCTTCAGTCCGAATTTAGCCAAGTTATCTGTCATCACAGGAGCCGCCGTAGCCTTAACCCCCGCAGCACTAACATCCCCCGCTGGAACAGCAGCCGGACCGGCCAACAACGCCACTGCCAGAAAAGCCTTTACTGCTGTTTTGCCCGCTTTGGTCTTGCTAATCTTCAACTTCATCATAATTAACCTCTCCCTTTAATTTTTATAATTTCATATCTCTTCCACCCGCATCAGCAGGATGCCTTTATCGATTCATCCTATATTCCTGAACTGCCGGTACCGTGATGGCCTCTTGAACCTTGTTTCTGGAGATCAGCACCGGGTGCTGCGTTTGAATAACGGCGATGACCGAAGGGCCTTGTATGTATTTGGTGATACCGTAAGTGCTGTCCTCATAGAGCAGCGGAAAAGTATCGCCCGTAGATTCATCCACGATGTCGAACTTGACGATCTTGACTTGAGCCTGAAGCCGGCTCCCCGCCAAGGGGGATAAGCCGTCATCCAGTCCCAGATTACTCTGCAGGGTGTGGCGGAAGGTGGCATAAGCTTCAGCGGGATCAATGACCAGACGGCCTTGGGCCCTCGCTGCTTCGTTCAACTCCTGTGATGCGTCATGGACGGCCATATTATTGGCATCCTTAAGCATGCTGCGCACCTGGTCCCATTCCTGATTCTGAATCTGAAAAAACCAGGAATAAATAAAAATCAACAAGACAAAGGCCAGCTTAATAATATAATCCATAGGTTAGCTTCATCCCTTAATTAATCGAGATATTCACTCATGATCGAGCCATGTCCATAGTACTGTGTCGGCTGGGATACGCCGGAGAAATTGTAGGGGAACAGGTTGACCCGCGGCGCAGTCACATACACATCAATCCGCTGTTTGCGCTCAAGGATCACTTCTGTTCCGCTGGTTATCTTAATTGAGCCTTCCGGAAATCCTACAGCCTTCAGGTTCGAAATGACCTCTGCCTTCATGGAGGCAGTGACCCTCCCTTCTGTCGCTGCCTTTTGCGTAATATACGAGGTGTTGGCTTTGACCTGCAGATCGAGCAGATAATCGATGTACGTAAAAATCGGCTGCAGGATGATGAACAGCACCAGCCACATGAACAAGGCCCGGAGGACGGTTGCCTTCAAGCGCAGCGCCTCCTTTTAATACTTCTCGACAGCTTTGACATGGGTGATAATATCATCCTGGCTGCCGCCGATAATGCTTGTAGCCCCAGCGATAAAAATCCCGGCAATCACAAAGCCAATAGCCAGAAACAGCGCGACGGAAATCGAGTCCTTCTTCATCTCTGTTAAACCAAAGGGCCAGCGATTGTGTACGTTACTGCCGCCTCCACAGAATCTGCGGGCTGAATCAGACTAACCGCCGGGATATCTGGTCTGTTGTCATCCGCTTTATCGATTACGTCCCGTACCACAGGAATCAATACCGCAATTACGATAGCCACACACAGGAACCCGATAGCGATAAACAAACCAGTAGAAATAGCATCTTTTTTCATTGTTAATATCTCCCTTTTGATTTTATATTTTAAATGGCTTCTTGAATATAACAAAAATTTCATTTGGTTCTTTTTCTTGCTGTAAGCCTGTCTGAACTGGTCATTGGAACATCCCTACGCCGTTAAAATTCCCTTTAATCAGCATAATGTACTGCATCGCCAGCGACACAATCATCAGAAAGGTGGCGATCGACGGAATAACATTGATGATCGTGGAAATGTCCCCGATAAAGGACCACTTCTTCAGATATTGGTCACTTGAGATTTTGGTGATAATCTTGCCCTGCTCCTGAAGATACTTCGCTGCTTCATGGTCATCATCCATCCCTTCTGTCGCCAGCAGAATCGAGCGGATATCGTTGATGAACATGTGATTCTCCGGGAATTTGCTGCAAAACCATTCAATGGCCCGCTCCGTCCCCTCATCCACCGCCCGCTCCGAAAGCTCATACAGATCCTGGCGGATGTAACTGAAATGGTTAGCCGTTCCGGCGCAGAAGGCTCCAAATTCTACATACCCCCGCTTGCGCAGCCGGTTGTTCTCATAGAGGCGGATGAAGGAGATCAGCTCCCCGTCTTTTTGAATCAGTGTCTTCTGATGCAGCCAGCCCAGCACCCAGCCAAACGGCAGCGCCCGCTGCGGACTGGTAATCACGAGAATCAGCAGCGCAATCAGAGGATCGTATAGGGACATTGGCTCAGAGCGTACAAAGTCTCCCGTTGCCTGAACCAGCAGATAGAGGAGGGCCGCCGAATATCGGAATAGTGTGATTTTGGCTGCTGGTATAGAAAGTCCGCTCTGATTGAGCAATTGCTGCAGCCGCTCATTTTGCACACGTTCCCCGAAGGCCTTCCACTGCTGGCCCAGACGGAGCACATACCGCTGCTGACGGCTGCTGCTGCTGACAAAGACCAATAAGGCAAGATACACAATACCTGTTACAGCTATCAAAAGTAGTAATCTATTCATCATTCATCACCTTAATGGTAGTCCAGTCTGGGTCTGGCGAGGATGGTGCTGATCATGAACGAGATGAATAAGCCCGTAAGGATCACCATCATAAATGTAAGTCCAATCGTTGTCTCGAACTGCAATTTGAAATACACATCCGGCTTCAGCATGTACATGAACGTTCCCACAGAAGACACCAGCACAATCAGATTACCGTACAACCCCAGGCTGATCGCATCCCTGCTGCTGGCTTTTACCGTCAAAATAGTCTCCCGTTGCAGCTCCATTGAGCGGTTAAGCGTCATGAGTGAGCTTTTGAGATAACGGGTGCCCTCCTTCTCGCAATAGAGCAGGTCCGATACGAATTCTACGGCAAACGTCGTGCCAATCGCTCCGGCAAAACGCCCTGCTTCCTCATTCAGCTCCCGTTCATTGCTATAGCCGGCGAACGCTGTCCCCAGCAGCCTCAAGGGCGTCTTCAGCACATTCTCCACCGGCAGCAGGTCACTGGTCTTGGACAAGATGGAATCCGCAGACAAATGCGTGAATTTGGTGGCGATTTTGATCACATCGAGCAGATCGTAGCTCCCCCGCACCTTGCGCTGGGCATAGGTATACCTCATCCGCAGATAAGGAATACAGGCCGAGAGAACCGCCAGGAACAGCGGAAGCCGCCAGGCATTCGCCACAGGTGCGCCGTCATTCAACACCATGCCTTCCAGAAAAGGATTGCTGAAGCTCATCTGCCCCGGCAGCTCTTTAAGAGTCAGCAGACTCGATAAAAATACACCGAGGAACAGCATCCCCGAACGGATGACGAAGCGCAGCACACTGATGCCAGGCTCGTATCGCTTATGGGCAAAATACAGAAGATTATCCAGATGGCGGTACAGCCACATTTTCCTCTTCGTGCTACTGACCTTCTGACCGAACAAGCTCATCTTCAGGTTCATCCGCAGATCCAGCTTTTGCCCCCACTGCCATAGATGCCGCTCAATCAGCGGCTTGACCAGCAGCCACAGTCCGCCTGCAACGAGCAGGTGAAGCACAAACTGGATAATATAGAACAGCAGCTCCACAGGCACTCCCTCCTCTCATTCATTCAAAACGATTTTGGACTTCAGGCTTTCCTTCAGCGGGTCAGTCATCGGCTTCTGCGCAGCGAGATGTCCAAGCTCCTGCAGCAGCATCCGGGCCGCTCTGGCATTCTTCTTCTTCATCTTCACAATCAGCGCCTGGGTTAGCTTGTCATTATAGGTCCAGCCTGCCTGCTCTGGTTCCCAGCGCATCAGATCGTTCGCGAAGACCGAATTACTGGCCTCTTCATAAAAGACCTCGGAGATCCGCGTGAGCCGCTTCTTGCCATCCGGGACACTCTCCAGAATAAACACCAGCTCACAGGATTTCAGCGCTGAGATTAAATGCCCCTTCAGACTGCCGCCAATCCGTGTAGATACAGCGAACGCCCCCTGATAAGGAATATCCTCCGAATCTACGGTATGAAAGGTGCCCGTAATGCCGTCATAGCCCTTTTCGCCGCTCCACAGATAGAATTCCCACTCGTTATAACGCATTTCCGTCATGTAGAGTATGTTCGGGTCATGCCGCAGCGACTCCACTCCAACCTCCATCAATTCCTCATTGGAAGCCTGAATCGGAATAATCCGGTGGCCTTTGATCTGGTACGGTAAAATCGACTCCGGATGCTTCTCGATCATCACGACGCCCATGCAGGAAGAGGAGCCGAGCAGCTGCTCGCCGACAATTGTGTTGGCAAAAGTAGTTTTGCCCGAGCCTACGGCCCCCGCGATAATTGTGTTGCGAAACGTCCCGGTAAGCGCACGAATCAGATCAATCGCTTCCGCAGGAATGCATTCCGTGCCGGCCTGATCATCCAGATCCAGAAATTCAACGACCTGCCGCCGCAGCGAGATGGTAGTGAAACCCTCCCAGACCCTTGGCGAGACCCAGATGGCTAGACGGATGAACCGGCCGGGCCAGAGGGGATCATCCATTTTAAATTCAACAGAAGGATTATCCTTGTTCAGCTTCTTGCCCGGATCGCTTTTGAGAAGTGAGCGTTTAAGCTGCTCCACCCGGTCGAGCGAAGGCATCTCATAGGGATACGCCACAAACTTCCCCTGATGGTTATAAAAAATTTGCCGCCCGATCATCTGCAGTCCGGTGGATTCGCTATAGGCCCGGTCTGTAAACCAGCGGTAGGCGGGGCCAAAGCCCTTCCATTCATGAAACAGCGCTTCAGCGGCTGTTCGGTAAGCCTCCGGCACTTTGCCGGTAAACGGGGTCCGGCGCAGATATTTCTCAATCTCGTTCATAAAAAAGCTGACCGCCTGCGGATCACCAACCAGCGCCTTCGCATTCAGTTCGAAATAGCCATCATCCTCACGCTCCAGCCCGGCGTTCATTTCACTTTTCATGGTGTGCAGGAAGCTGTAGAAGTCCTCTTTGCCTGGCTTGCTGGTACGCAGTACGCTCTGCTTCAGTGAAAATAGCCGTCTGCTCTGCGTTCCGTCTGCGAGTCCAGGCACCGCCTGTAAGCTCTCGTCCCGCTGTTCCTGCCGCCTTCCCTGCTCAGGGTCCAGCGGAGCCCATCCAGACAGCACACGCTTCCGCTGCAATGGCAAGCTTTCATCCTTGTTGTTAATCATTGAAATATCCCCTTCTTGCGGGTTTCCTGGGCGAGGCCCAGTGATACAAGCAATGCGTGGACCTTATCGTCCACATGCTGAAGCTCCTTTTTGCCCAACGGCAGGCTCTCTGGAAAAGATGGATAATACGGTAGCTCCAGCAGAAGCTCGCTGCCAAAACGCAGGGCCAGGCTCTTCGGTGACGTTAGCTCCTCCACATTGCTGCGGTTGATAATCCACTGGAAGTCCTGCGGATGCAGGTCCATATGTCCGGCCAGCTCCATCAGGGGCTGCAGCCTGTGTTCATGCCGCGGATGTGTAACGATCATGCGCAGCACCGACTTCTGCATCCCCACGTACCACGCGGCGCTCTCGGGAATCGACCCAAAATCCGCAATCACCACATCAGCACTTTCACTTGCTCTCGCCAACAGGTATTCAATCTCCTCCTCCTGATAATCCTGGGCGCTTAGATAATCGAAGTTCCCGGGCAGATAGGCATAGCCTTCCTGCTTCACCAGCGCGCTGAAATCCTCATCGTGCAGCATTTTACCGGTAATCCGCGGCCGCAGCCTGTCCAGACTAACCGCCGTCTTCCGGTCATAGCCCGGATCGTACAGATCGAGACCCAGCATAATCACCCGCAGCCCTGAAGCGGCAATCCTCCTGGCGAACAGCTTGGCAATACTCGTGCAGCCAATCCCCGGCCCCGAGCCGAAGAAGCCTACCACATTACCGCTCTCCTTATGCTCATCTTCGAGCATATAGCGTAGCTTATCGATGATTGCCGCTGAGGTGCAGCGCGGAGGCATGAAAAATATGCCCAGACTCTCACACTGCATATGTATGGCCTGGTAACCCCGCACCCCTTTTTGCAAATAGATGTACAAAATCGAAGAGTCCGGATACCTCCCTCTCAGCTCTCTTAATTCCGCTACCGGCACCTGCTCGCTCGTTACCATTAACAGATGCCCTCCGGCATGCTCAGGCTCCGGCAACACACTTTGGGCAATAACGGTGAAGCCTGCCAGCTTAATCTCATTGTTCGTCAGCTGATCTATGCCCAGACTGAATATTCTCAAGTTTATTCCTCCTCCTTGCTGTCTGCTCTTCTACTCCACCCGAACAATCCATAGCTTCTTGCCCTGCTCGAGATAAGCTCCCAGCAGCTCACCGTCGCTCTTCTTCAGCTTCAGCTCCGGTGCTGCCACCTTCCCGGTGGAAGTAAAGCGGTTATTGTTATTGCCATTCTCCGAGTCGAGTACATCGTTGTTATCTTCCGTACGCACGTAGTTTACAGTCACTCCGCTTAAGAATACTTTGCGCGCAGGGATTTCCGGCGGAACCTCTGCTTCCGGCACAGAAGAAGCGTCTGAAGCCTGCCCCCCTCCGGGAGTAGTTACAGATGCAGCAGCAGCCGGACTGTATCCTCTGCGTTCTTTTGCGGGTGAGTCTCCTTCGACCAGATAAATATCTACCTTATCCCTGCTGCGGAGAGAACCGTTGATGGCATAGATGGCGTCTTTGGGAATCGGGAAAATCCCCTCGTCCTGCTGTGGCTCCAGCTCGCTTACATCCACCAGCGAGTCGGTCAAAATGCTGCCATCCGTCAGATTAACATTCGTAATCTTCTGTTCCACCTGTTCCAGACTACGGACGACCCCTGCCGGGATGTCTTTGGTCTGTACGGAATCCAGATAGAGATTCTCCGCTGTCAGCTCATGATTCTTGGGCAGGAAGCCCCCGCCATCCACCTTGATTTTGACAACGGTCTGTGACAGTACATAAGGCTTCAAGTAGAGATCATAGCCAAGCAGTCCGCCGAAGCCGATGAGCAGGATGAGTCCGGCGAAGAAATAATTGCGCTTTAATAGACGCCCGCGCTTTGTTGACAAGCCCTTTACCCCCTTTGAATGTGATTTCTGCACATAGCAAAATACATCTTGGCGCTTATGTCCAAAATGCCGGTAAAATGCTTTTTTACCTTAGTGGTTGAGAAGTGTATTAGATTATCCTTGTGAGGTTGTGAAGCCTGAGGCTGCGGGAAGCTCCCGCTGAAGATAAATGCCGGTAAAAGCCAGGCCAGAACGATGTCCTATATCCCCTGCGTTACGCAGGGTTGCTGACTTTTACCGGAGTGGTTGTAACGTTGACTGCAAGACTCTGCTGATTAATTAAATACTACTGTTTTATTGTGATGCACGAGGATTCTATCCTCAATATGCCATTTGACCGCACGGGCCAGAACCACCCGCTCAATGGTACGTCCAATGCGCTTCAGCTCATTCACATCATCACTGTGGCTGACCCGCTGAACATCCTGCTCGATAATCGGCCCGCCGTCCAGCTCCTCAGTCACGTAATGGGCAGTCGCCCCGATGATCTTGACTCCGCGCTGATAGGCCTGGGCGTACGGCTTACCGCCGACGAAGGCAGGCAGGAACGAATGATGGATATTGATGATCCGGTGCCGGTAATGCTCGATGAATGAAGGGGAAATAATCTGCATATACCGGGCCAATATGATCACATCAATATCCTCACCGATAACCTCCAGTTGACGCGCTTCAGCTTCAGCCTTCGTCTCTGCGGTAACCGGAATATGATGGAACGGAATACCGAATGATTCCACATAAGCCTGCATATCGGTGTGGTTGCTGACCACAAGCGCGATATCTGCATCCAGATCGCCCGCCTGCCACTGCCAGAGCAGCTCCACCAGACAATGATCCTCCTTGGAGACGAAGATCGCCAGCCGCTTCTTATGGCTTACCTTGAAGATCTGCCAGTTCATCTTGAAGCGCTCGGCAACACCGCCGAAGATGGTACGTACCTCTTCCAGCCGCTCATCCAGCTTAGGCAGGTCAAACTCTACTCTCATGAAGAACATTCCGCCGTCCGGGTCCATCGTATATTGGTCCGACTGCACGATGTTCGCGCCATGCTGATACAAAAAATGCGATACCGCCGCTACAATCCCCGGACCGTCAGGGCAAGAAATGAGCATACGCGCCCGGTCTGGATATGATCTGCCTGCTGAATGATCTCTTTTCACGTGTAATTCCATAATTCTCCGTCCATCCTCTCATCTGCTTGCGTTATCTGTGTGGATTTATGCCTTCACGAGCAGCTGTTTGCCTGCAAGCCAGGCGATCAGCCGGTGATTAACGGCTTCCTCACTAAGCTGAGGGAATAATCCGGCAGCTATGACTTGATCATAGAGACGTTCCAGCGGTTCACGGGGATCTGCTTTTTTGGCCTTGGCGTCATTCTTCAGCAGTTCCCACACCTCCAGCACATAACGGCGGGAATCCAGCTCCTGCTTGGCAAAAAAGGCATGCAGCTCTTCCAGCTCCTGCAGGAATTCCGCACCGAAGCGTTCAGTGACATTGCCGCGCAGCAGGGCGATTTCTACTTCATACATGGGACGGAGCTTCTTGGCATCCTTGCCGATCCAGGGTGTCTCCAGAATAAACGGCAGACCTGCGAGTGCTTCATGATGGACTACATTGTTGATCGTCTCGAATCCTATGTAGCCGGAGCCAATCGGTGTATGACGGTCTTTGCCCGCTCCGCGCGGGTTCTTGCTGTCATTAAGATGGATCACGCCGAGCCGCTCCAGGCCGATAGTATCATCGAACTTCTTCAGCACCCCATCCAGATCATTCACGATATCGTATCCGGCATCATGAATATGACAGGTGTCAAGACAGACCGATAACCTCTGATTAAATTCGACCTTATCTATAATGGAGGCAATCTCCTCGAAGGTGCGGCCAATCTCTGTGCCTTTACCAGCCATCGTCTCCAGTGCGATATGCACATCTGTCTCATTCGTACCGCCCAGCACCTCATTCAGACCGTCTGCAATGCGCTGGATGCCGTAATCAGCATACTTATCAGTGAATGCACCCGGATGCAGGACGATATGCTTGACCTCAAGCGCATGGGTCCGGCGGATCTCCTCCTGCAGGAAATCTACTGCCAGCTGGTAAGTATTCTCCTTGTAGGAGCCCAGATTAATAATGTAAGGAGCGTGAACCACAATCTCTCCGACACCATTCTCCCGCATCTTCTGCTTGCCTTCCTCGGGGAACATCGACTCAATCGGCTTCCGGCGTGTATTTTGCGGCGCTCCCGTATATATCATAAACGAGGTAGATCCGTACTCATTTGCTTCATTGGCCGCGCTCAGGAGACCCTTGTCCGCGCAGGACACATGTGAACCTATTTTCAGCATGCCTATTTCCCTCTTTCCTTCACGAATTAACCCTTATTCTACCGTGATCGGGAGAATAAATCTAGGCAAGCCCCGAAAGGCCGCTTCCGCTTCGCAAACCTAAGGAAATACGTTATACTCAAGAGGAGCAAAAGGAAAGTGACAATCATCATTGTCAAAGGCGGTGTATTCATGCATTTCCATTTACCCTCAAGCTTATTGTCCACATCTCCAAGCAACTGGTTTATGAACTCCATCGCATTTTGGACCTTTTTACTGCTGGGCAGCATGTGCATCGGCGGCTATTTTATGTTCCGCAAATTTCTGAAGGTACTGCCCAAGGCTGACGGCAAATCCAAGCTGGACTGGCAGAACTACTGGGTGGAACGCAGCCGTCCGCTGTGGAGCGACGAGATGAAGTCTTTTCTGGACCAGCTTGTACAGCCGGTGCCCAGCCCGTTCCGCGACATTGCCAAGCATTCTATCGCTGCTGAGATCGGCAAGCTTGCTGTAGAGAGCCATGCAACGGAGGTTACACGTGAGCACTGTATTCAAGGATACATTATTGCCACGCCCCGGCGCGACAACCGGTTCCTGATCACCTTCCTGGAGAAGAACGGCATCGACTACGCGCCTTACAAGCATCTGGTCAAATAAAGTATATTAAGGAGCCATCCCTATGAAATATATCATTTGCGGAGGCAGCGGATTCATAGGCAGCGAGCTTACCGGATATTGGCTGCACAGCGGACATCAGATCATCAGTGTCGGCCGCAAGAACCCCGAGAACAAACTGGTACATCCGGGGCTTAGCTATCTCACCTGGGACAGCTTGGCATCCAGCCCTGAAGCCGCAGAAGGTGCAGATGCGTTGATAAATCTGGCCGGAGCTTCGCTCAGTCAGCGCTGGTCCCCTAAGGGGAAGCAGGCGATTATGAAATCGCGGCTTGAAACCGTTGCCGCTGCCGGGAAGCTGCTGAATTCACTCCAGCATAAGCCAAGCGTGATCATCCAGTCCTCGGCAGTCGCCATCTATGGTACATCCGTACAGGATACCTATACCGAAGCTTCCGAGACCCGGGTCGTCGATTTCCCTTCCGAGGTAGTCAAGACCTGGGAGGAGGCTGCCGATGAAGCTTATGCCGGTATCCGTCTGGTCAAGCTGCGCACTGGGGTTGTACTTGGCAATGAGAGCGGTGCTTTTCCCAAAATGAAGCTGCCTTACTCGCTTGGCTTCGGCGGCAAAATCGGCACCGGCAAGCAGTGGATGTCCTGGATTCACCTTACAGACATTGTGCGCCTGATCGAATTCTGCATTCTTCAGCCTGAGATCGAGGGTCCCGTTAATGCCACGGCTCCACAGCCCGTTACCAATGAACAGTTCGGACGGATGATCGGCAAGGTCTACCATCGCCCGCATTGGTTCCCCCTTCCGGCGTTTCTGCTGAAAACTGCTGTAGGCGAACTGTCAGAGATTCTGCTGGAAGGCCAGCGTGTACTTCCTTCCAAAGCAATTAACCACGGCTTCACCTTCAACTATCCCACGTTACAGCCTGCACTGGAGCAACTAAAAAACCAGTAGGCTGCTGCAAACGCACCATTCCATCCGCCCCAGCTATCTCTGCTACGCAGTGCGAAAAGTGTAGGTACCCTTAACAATGGTGAACACGCTGCCTTCGGTCAGCGGGTATTCTTTGTAGGGAACCATAGCTTCGCCTGCAAGCAGCGTCCCGTTTCTGGAATCCAGATCCTTCAAGATGTATCCTCCTGAGGCTCTGGAGATTTCAGCATGGACCCGTGAAGCACCCTCCGATTTCTCAATGTACTGAGCCACTTCAGAGGAGCGTCCGATAATGAAGCTGGGCCGGTTCAGCTCAATTCTCTCGGGAGCTCCAACGTCATCCGGGTCACTTCTTTCCAGATAAGGCACTGTCCTTCCGGCCTGGGTAAGTCCGCTCCATGTAACCTGAACGGGTTCCCGGGTCAGCAGCGCTGTAGCCATCGCCGCTTCCTTCTTCTGCGGACTACTGGCGCTCATTCCCGCCGGAGCCTGTTGTCTGCCAGCCGGTGCGGCTGTGAATCCGCTCTGCCCCACATTTGCTTCCTGGTTCTGAGGAGTGTAGACCGGTGCAGGAGAACGATGCTGATCTACCGGATTCCTGCTGAAATCCCACTCCAGATCGCTTCTCAGCTTACGGTTCCGGGCTGTACTGTTATAATCCTCTGGCCCCTCCTCCAGAGCATCCATCTCTTCCTCAGCTTCGCCCCAAGCCAGCCTTCCACTCCATATCAGCCAGCATACAGCCGCCAGTATCAGAGTCACCGCAGCACAAACCGCCAGCCATAGTGTCCGGGGATCATTCAGATAGAGAAACTTCCATAGTAACGCATCACCTAATAATGCCCCCAGCAATATATATGTCCTGTAAGGACTTTGCTTGTCCTCAGCCTGAACCGATCTCATTGTTGTACCCGTTGCTGCATGAACTCCTGATAATCCATCCTTCCACTTCAGTTGCGGCGTACCGCTCATCCAAGGCGTGGGATTAAGCATCGAACCGGAAGGCTGCGACTCCTTATCTCCATGTACACGGGAGAACGCAGCGGCCACGGACCTCTCCCTTCCCCCCGGTTCCTCCAACCTGCGAGCCGTAGGCTGCGCCCAGTCTATCCTCGTTCCTGGTACAGCACCAGAGGTGCCTGCGCCAGCCACTGGACTCACATATGCAGGCTCCGCTCCTTCAACATGGACCTTATGGGGTGTAACCTCCGTCAGCATTTCTGCGAGCAGCTCCTTCAGCCCCGCCGGACTAAAAGCTTCTTCCCCGCAGTATTGCAGCAGCCGCTGAATCCCGTCACCCGATAACTCCTGGATGGCTCCCATGAAGACCATGATCAGCGATTTCAAGGCTTCTCCCGGCTTCAATGCAGGTTCTTTGAGTTCAAGCGGAATATAAGTCAGGAAGACCTTGCCGCTGCTGAGCGGACCTTCGATAAAGATAAAATCCTCATGGAGCGCATACTGCTCCGTACGCAGCATATACAGTTGCCCCTCCTCCATCCCGGCAGCGATCTGCAGCGTCAGCCCGAAGAATTCTGTCATGCTCAGCTTCCCGCTCTTAAGCAGTGCTCCCAGCATTTTACGTCTTGCAACTGTGTATTCCAGTGTGACCTGCAGATCTATTTCTCTAAGCAGCAAGCGTAGATGATGCGGTATCCCGCTGGTCATCAGCATCCGGGCCTGCACCATATTCAGCTCTCCTGCGCTCAGCCCCCCGGATCTGCCCAGCAGCATCGTTATTCCGTCCTGCTGGATGAAATCCCGTTCAAGTCCAAACAAGTCTCTTCACCTCCTAAGCTGTCAACGATAAGCTCTAAGTCAGAAATATAGATAAGCACAGATGAATCCCGGGAACACGGCCAGCATAAAGGGAAACCTGAGCAGTTCCCCTTCCCGGCCTTTGACCGGACTCACATTACGGAGCACCAGGAACCCGGCTGTTCTGCTAATTATGCTGCGCAGCCTGCGCCCAGTCTCCCTCCTGTAGAGAATGATAATCCAGCCTACGACCGCCCCCAAGAGCACCGAATAGACAATGACCTGAAGCGAGAATAGCACTCCGGTCCAAGCACCGATAGCCGCAAAGAGCTTCACATCGCCAGCCCCCACCGCCCCGATAAAATACATAATCAGCAGGAGCAGGAAGCCTGCTCCACTGCCGCAAAGTGAAAACAGCAGCCCCTGCCAGCCATTGATAATCAACTGCAGGAGCAGTCCGCCAATCAGCGCAGGCAGTGTAATCCAGTTAGGAATTCTCATCCAGCGTATATCTGTGAATAATGCCGCTGTCAGGAACGGCAGGCAGCCCCATAACGCCCATTCCGTCATCCGTGCTCCTCTTTTCTCTATTCTTTTATTTTTTGACCACTGTAAAAGTCGCCTGAAGCGTAGTTCCATCAGCCAGACTAACCACGAAAGGCCAGGTACCCTGCGTAGTATTCACGCCGATCTTCCATTCCCATTCGATGTACCCGTGTTCATCCGCCTGCTTCCAGCCCAGATACTTGGCAGTACTCTGGCCGCTCTTATAGAAGATCGACAGATTGGCCGATGCCCCGGGAGGCACCTTCACCTTGATGATACCCTGGTGATTCGCTACTCCCGGATTCGGCTTCTCCAGGATCACAATGGTCCCGGCCTCCTCAGCAGGTTCAGCCGTATTTCCTTCCCCGGAAGAATCGGTGTTGCCGACCCATAAGCGTTCAACTGCGCTGGCCTCCAGTACGATTTTTTCATTCAGGAACGGGACTCGCATTGGCAGCTCATAGCTGACTACCATACCGAAATACGGATGTGTCCCTTTTCTCAGATCAGGTACAGTGACATTAGACACATGAATTCTGCTATATTCAAGCAGGTCTGAGGACAGATAAGGCCGCAGCATCGGCTTAAGCACCAGATCCAGCGCAGCCTCCGATGCCCCCGCCTGCACCTTCTGCAGCGGCCCTTCTCCCTCCCGGACCATAGCCTTGACCCAGGATTCCATCGGCTGCGGAAGCTTCTCCACGTAGTCCTCACTCCACTCCGTTATTGACAGCCGAGGTATGCTCCAGATGCCGGAGGAGTCCGCATCATCTGAGTGCTCACCCTCACCTGCTTCTTCGGCTTTATCTCCTCCACCTTCCACCTCCTGCTGCTGCATTGCCAGCGCTGCTGGATACATATGGGTTGAGATTATTTTGACAGTGTCAGAAGCCGTACTCTGCAGTGCTGTAGAATACAAGGTCATTTGAATTATGAAGATGAGGAACAGGACAAATAACAGGAACACTGGCAGAATCAGTGCCGCCTCCACAACCATGCTGCCTTCATCCTTAGGGCCCGGCGATTTCCTCAGCCACCGCTTCATTCTACCGTCCCCCTTCAGTAAGAAAAGTCAGCCACTGCTTGTCTGAAATAAACTTTTCCCCGCACATCCCCTGGCAGTCCGGCACTGTAATTCACCAGCTTCACTACACCCGGCAGAAACCAAAGCTGCATCCCCATCGTGATCCCGGCGGAGGCATATGTATATTTCTCTACCGGATTGATACCGGTATTCAGGCGGATCAGCGCAAGCATCCGGGACAACTGTTCTTCCCCTCCCCCATGCAATAAGAGGAACAGCCGAAGATAGTCACGATAGCTGAGCTGTGCGGTCATATATTTGGATAAGGGAATCTCCCCCTTGGTGCAGAGCTGTATCATATCCTGTATAGCCTGCTCAATGCCGTACAGCAGTGCAGCAGCCAGGACGACAAGCGGATTACCCATACCGGCTTTCTCAATCAGTCCTTCCATTGTCCGCACAGCCAGCCGCAGAGCAAAGATCTCGCCATAAGCGGCTGCCACATTGCCTGCAGGATTATAGAATCCGTATAAAATATATTCCAGCTCTTGCGCCTGCGGCTTCAGCTGCTCTCCCAGCTGCTCACCGAATCCTTCAGCAGACCCGGAGGCCAGGGAGGTTAGCGCAGACAGATCAAAATGCCGGAAATACATCGCAGAATACTCTGTCTGGTATAGCCGGTCTCTGGCTCCTGCCAGCACAATGCCCATTGCAGCATATATCCCATCCATATCTTTCATGGACGTCTTGCCCGCAGCGTATTGATCGCCAGTATTCACAGCAGCCCCCGGCTCCTGTTCCAGACCTTCGTTAAAGACCACATTCTGCTGGTAGTATTGACGCAGACTACCATACTGCTCCATCGCTTCCTGTGCGCTGCTTCCCAGCGCGCGGATCTGATCCAGCAGCTTCATGGCATCGCCAAGCTTCTTCTTCGCCTGCCCTTCTAACTGCTTGCGCTGGCTGTCAGCAGTGCGGCGGCTCTCAATCTGTGCCGCTTCCTGCGTTATAACAGTACCGTGTTGCCCGTAGCTGCTTATATAGCCGTGAACAGCCCTGGAAGCATTAAGAACCCCTGTACTCATAAGAGAATAGTCGGCATACAACCCGGATGCTGTAATTAATGTAGCCGGCAAGCCGGAGACCAGTGGCTCCAAGGGAAGCGCGGTACTTCGCTGTACCCCGATGTTATTCCCCAGCTCGCTAAGCTCAGCTGGAGGAAGGATAAGTCCCTCCACCTGTGCTCTTAGCTTCTTCAGGGGCTCTGAGCTAAGCTCCCCGGCCGTGTCCGGAATGTCCCAGTTGCGGGCAGGATCATCCCCCGCAGCACTGGCATCCGCCTCTGCCTGATCAATGACACTCTTCATCTGAAGGTTCAGCGCGTTCACCTGCTCAAGCGCAGCCTCTGCTTCATCCAGCAGATGGCTGTTTTTCTCCTGAAAGTCAGCCAGCACTGCCGGTATCTTGCCTGTTACTTCAACAACCTGAACCTGATACTGCGATAGCACTGCCGTGTACTTCGGCCATGTCTTGGGGGGACGGTAATAATCGTCATAGTATTTGTTGACATAATCTCCGTACATCGCCGGGATATCGGAGCTTGCGGCCAAGGAAGCAAGCGAACGTGCCGGAATACTGTCACCCGGAGGATTCATCAGAAGCTTCTGCAGGTTCTGTGCACTGTCAGCAGCTTCCTTGCGCTTCTTCAGCATGAGATCCAGCGCTTCCTCACGCTGATCATATAAGGGCTGCAAGTCACCCAGTATCTCTGTTGTCCGTGAAGCCTCAGTCATCGCTGCCGATAACGGCTTAAGCTTGCCCGCCAGTTCCAGGGCGAAATCAACCGGCGCTTTGTATTTCATCTCTTCTATAATCTGCCGCCGGAAGACCTCATAGGTGCCTAGCGGACGGCTCCAGTCCAGCGAGGAGGAGTCCACCATCACGGGCAGCAGGTTAAAAGCATCACCTCGTCCGCTCTCGTACAGATTATCGTTAAGCACCTTCGATAGCAGCTGATTGCCGTCCCCGCCGCCGTAAGCAAATAAGCCATAGTTCTCTCGCAGCTCAATGTTATATGCCGACATTACAGAGCGTATAGCGGCTCTCGCCAGACGTTCCTCCTGCACATTCACCGCCGCAATCCGTGCGTAATCGATCAGCACAGCATTAAAAAGAAATACAAACGCCAGCACCATAATAAGAAAGACTGATACCGATCCTTCCGTTGAACGGAGACCTCTGAATATATCTCCGGTTAACCCTTTGCCCGCAGTACTGTTCATAGGATTACCTCTATAATCCAAGCAGCGGCTCCGGCGAGGCGGCTTGCTTAAGAACCTCCCGTGACTGAAAAGACGCATCCGAACTTCCCCTTAACCATATTCTTGAACAACCCCGGCACTGGCCGCTCCAACATCAGCCATCCTTACTTCAGCTTATCCAGCATCAGTGCTGCATGCTTTTTCTCCATGCCGCTCCCCTCCTTACCGGCGGAGGAATGCTGTTTGAACTTCGACCCGTAGTAACGCATAAGATCCACTGTTCTTATGAATTCAACAGGCTCCGTAACGTTGGAGCGTGCATACACCTCAGGTACGGCTCCATCGGCCAGCATAGTGTCCAGAACAGGCAGACTCAGCACTTTCTTCAGCTCCGTACTGATTCTGCGGCCTGTCAATCCGTAGACGTAGCTCATTTCCCCTTGCAATCCGGCAGGTACCATCTGTGATGCCCGGCGAAGCTTCACTACCGGCAGGGGCCCTCCTTCTTCAGCATTACCAGGCAGTGTAATGGCCGAACTGCCGCTCTCTGCTCCTGAACCGAATAGCGAGGCCAACAGTCCGTCCTCACCGATTCTCCAGTACAGCGGATCAACATTACCGGTTTGGAATTCTCCGCTTACCGCCCGGTTGCTATTCTCCCAGTTATAAGCAGCCCGTTCGGCAGTAGCTGAGGCAATCTGCAGCAGCATCGACTTCTGATAGCTATATAAGGAGAAGAATAGCAGCACCATCGTAATCCCCATAAGAATCGGCAGCAGTAGCGAAGCCTCAATGGTGAAGCTCCCCTCATCCTCCCGCAGCGGAATCACTCAAAGACTTCCTGGCTCTTATCTCCGGCAGTGCCGATCAGATCTTTAACCACCTTCACAATCTCCTCACGGAATACCAGAACGACTGCAATCAGGACAGCAATGATCAGAATCATCTCCAGTGTTCCCAGCCCCTCTTCATCTTTCCAAAAGCCCTTTGCTCCTTCTACCATCTGTGTTAACATACGCCTCTACCTCCTACATTTTTAACATCATAATCGCCGGTGTTCCCACCAGCACAATCACAATCAAGAAGATAACCACCATCGGAAAAACCAGCTTCGACGATGCCTGTTCGCCGCGTGTGCGGCTGATCGCCTTGCGCTTCTCCCAGAGCATCCGTGACAGATCCCGCAGCGACAGAACAAAGTCGGCCCCGCCTCTGCGGTAATTAAGCAGCACTGTAGTTGTGAAGATGGAGACCTCCTGCACGGCACAGCGCTTGCTGAAGTTCTCGAACGCCTGCTGGAAGGAGTAACCGCCGTCCCATTCAGCTGTCATCTTCATTAATTCAGCGTAGAGCGGATGGGCGCTATCCCCATGACGGCTGTGCACACAGCGGACAATCGCCCGCTGAACGGTCTCACCCGCACCGACCAGCAGAACAATACTGTTCAGCAGCTCAGGAAGCTCGAGCATAATATTCTGCTCCCGCACACGTACCTTTTTGTGCAGATCGCTAACCATCGCCACCGGGAGTGCTACTGCCAGCAGCCCTCCGAGGATGATTCCTGCCTGCTCTCCCGTAAGCACTGTCAGCGCACTTCCGCCTGCTGCAAGCAGCCAGCTGTAGCTAAGCATCTCCCCTATGAAGAGCAAGGTACGTTCTGCACTGTAGCGCATACCATAGATCCGCTGCAGCGAGCGTTGAATCCTGAACATCACGGAGGGGAGATAACTGGCGATTCTGCCCTTCTCTACAAGTAACAATAGAGGCTCACCCAGCCGCCGCAGCCGCAGGCCTTCCATGGGCAGCTCCCGCAGCGCAGTATAACGGCTGCCGCATCTCATCCTCAGAATGAGCCAGCCTGCTGCGAGCAGGAGCAGAATGGCACCACAGATCAATGACATCGCCTTCACTCCCCCTCCTTCACAGCGGAATATCCATGATTTTATTGGTCCAGAGGTAACAGAGGAACAACGCAATCAGCGCCAGTGTAGACACCGCTATTCCTGCACCTGTGTACATAGGTTCCATATAGTCTCCGGCGCTCAGACTCATGAACATCACCATCATCAGCGGAGAGACCAGCAGCGCCTTCGCCTCGAATTTCTTCTGGGCTATACTGACCGCTATATCCTGCTGGATATCCAGTTTCTCGCCGATGATAGATGATGTGCGGCGTACGATCTCTACCAGATCCCCGCCGGTTCGCTTGCAGACCATGAATACATCTGCGAAGCGCTCCACATCCTCCATTCCTGCTCTTTTGCTGAATTCGTACAGCGCATCTTCAATCGGCTCCCCGTTCTCCATCCGGGCACAGATGATATTCAGCTCAGAGATCATGTCACTTGCGCCCTCCGGGTCAAGCATCCGCAGGTCCTGCACGGCTTCCCGGAAGGCATTCTCCACCGAACGTCCGGCAGAGAGCGACGAAGAGAGTGAGAACAGCATCTGCTTGAATTGCAGATTCAGCGCAGCCCGGCGGCGCTGCAGCAGATATTCGCGCAGCAGCCGCGGCCCATAGGCGCTTCCGGGGACAAGCAGTACAGCCAGGAGCAGCCGGTGATAGAACAGGTAACCAATACCGAACAACAAGGCTCCGGCACCCAGAATGACCATCATTCTTTGCAGGGAGGTCAACTCGTATACGGTATAATCCGGCAACAGCATCTGCTCTCCCCCTTGAGATGCGCCAACCGGCAGTACGGGCGAAGTCCTCTTCATGAACCCTTTGCTTCGCCTTACAGGGAGATGCCGGTCTCTCTTCTTCATGACGTTCAAGGTACATTCTCCTCCCTAGCAGAGCTTCTACTCTCATACTGCTTGAGCGGATAATCAAGGATTCCGGCCATCCGCAGCTTGTCTGTATGCAGAAGCGGATGGCCGCAGACCTCAAGCCTCCCCTGCACCCGGCCATCCTGTTCGCCTAATTCCCGAAATTCATATAGGGGATTCAGAATGACTTCACCACTGCGTATACCAGCAACTTCACTGATCTCCATCACCCGCCGTGAACGGTCACGCAGCCGTGACAGATGCACGAATATATTGATCGCTGAGCTAATCTGCTGACGGACGACGGTTACCGGCAGATCGGCAGCGCTAAGCACCATTGTCTCCAGCCGGCTGAGCATGTCCAGCGCACTATTCGAATGCCCCGTTGACAACGAACCGTCATGCCCGGTGTTCATCGCCTGCAGCATATCCAGACATTCAGCTCCCCGCACCTCGCCGACGACAATACGGTTCGGCCGCATCCGCAGCGAGGTGCGGATCAAGTCACGAATGGTGATCTCCCCCCGCCCCTCTGTGTTGGCATTCCGGGTCTCCAGGGAGACCAGATTCGGAACCGTAACGATCTGCAGCTCTGCCGAATCCTCCACCGTAATGACACGCTCCTGCGGCGGGATGAACTGCGAGAGAGCATTCAGAAAGGTTGTTTTGCCCGAGCCAGTACCGCCGCTGATGAAAATATTGTATTTGGCAGTAACCAGAATCTGCAGCAACTCAGCTGCTTCCTCCGAGAGCGCCTCACGCCTTACCAGCTCCGCCATCGTCATCGGTGTCTCCGGGAATTTGCGGATGGTCATGGCCGGACCCTTCAGCGCTGCAGGCGGCAGTACGATATTGACACGCGAGCCGTCCTGCAGCCGCGCATCCACAATCGGCGACGATTCATTAACCACACGATTGACGCCGGAGACGATAATCTGAATGATATCCTCCAGCCTGCTCCCCGATTCAAAAGCCAGCGGCAGCCTGCGGATCATGCCCTCTTCCTCAATAAAGATCTCCTCATGGCTGTTGATCATAATCTCGGTAATCGCCGGATTATCCACCAGCGGCTGGAGGATATCCAGCCCCCGGAAGGAATCGAACAGCTTCTTTAGCAGTTCGTGCTTCTCCTGGGCAGTAAGGAGGCGTAATTGCTCCCGCTCCAGAATGATCCGTTCGATATAAGCAGCCAGCTCATCATTCCCGATGACCGAGGTCACATCCAGCCCTGCACGGATATCGCTGCGCAAGGCGCGGAACGTCTCTTCATTCATACAGGAATCCCGGTGAACACCCCAGGCAATTCAGGCTCTACTATAGCTCTGGAGAGCTGCTGAATGCCGTCAATGAATTGGGGAGAGCTTAGGCAGAGCTCTCCATAATGCTGTAACCCCCAGGATGGAATATACGGAAGTACAGCATCCAGCCGGAGTGCTGCGGATAGCGGCCTATCATCCTCTGCTCCGGTACAGGCGTTCATGACGAATCGGCTCCTGTTCACCAGTTCGGGCTGCATGCCGGAGTGCGGACTTGCAATATAATCGAGCCAGCGTTCGGTTTTGCGTATACTGGCCTGGTCATTCTTCAGCACCCACAGCAGAACGCCGCATCTGTTCAGAACAGCCTGGGCCCGCTCCTCCTCAATAGCGCCGGTGTCTACAATAACCACATCATAGCTCCCGGCTCCGGCCAGCCCCTCCAATAGATCCAGTGTGTCCTGCCGGGACATCTGGAGCATCTCTTTGAAGTTCTCCACAGGCCGGAAGGCATCACACCGCAGACTATCATGTCTGAACGCATAATCAGTCCATTTCGGCTGCCCTCTTCCCCCCTTATTCTCTGCTCCTCCGGCCTTAAGCTCATATAAGAGCCGCTCCAGACCGGGAACATGGCTCCCCGGCATCCGCAGGATGAATCCGCTGCTGTCCACACTCTCCAGATTAAGATAGAACACAGACAGGCCGACCGCTCCAAGCTGCTTCGCCAGGTTCAACGCTACCGTTGTTTTTCCGCTGCCGCCGCTGGCCGAGACGATCCCGAGCAGCAGCGTTGCTTCCTTAGGCAGAGCAGCCGTCCGGACCCGCTTCAGATCACTCAGCTGGAGAATCGCTTCCAACAGCGACGGTAGTGCCTGATACTTGGCAATATGCCTTCCCCCCGCCAGATCCCGGCCATTCGGCAATTCACCGCCTTCGCTTAAGACTGCCCAGGGAACTGTACTTCTCCCTTCCACCAGCCAGGCTTCAATGAAAGCGGGGTCACCGGCAACCGCATCCGGCAGCTCGTCACCTGTCATAAATTCCATAAAAGCGTCCAGTCTGCTGAAAGCCGTAATCCGCAGCATCTCCCCATATTCGCTATGATGAAGGTAATGAAGCAGCGGTTCAATATATTGGCTCTCCCTAACTGCAAGCACGATTCTTGCCGTCATGAACTCCTCCTCCTCTCTTGAATACATAGGAAAAAGAACAGCAAAAAAAGCACCGCCAATAACCGTGAATACGGTCATTGAACGGTGCTTCCGTTACTGTTCCTGTAATTTACTGCTATAGTAGCATATATATAAGAAGTCAGCAATATCTTTTTCACCACTATTTGAGAGAATCCCTCAGAATCCCCCTTACCAGCTACAGAAATCTGCGCTTCATATCCGGTGTCGGCAGCAGACACTGCTCATCCCGGCCGAACCAGCGGTAGCGGTTCCTGGCCACAATCCTGTACATAGCGTTACGCAGCGGCCCTGGAATCAGGATGAACACATAGGCGGCGGGCCACGGGAACCGGAGTCTACGGGCAATCCGCAGCACTGCTGCCGATTTCGTATAATACTTGCCGTCCTCTATCAGTACCACAGTGTCTAATTGCTGCTCGGGCAGACCGCCTGCCTTAAGCAGTTCCCGGGCCGCTTCACTCTGCAAGGAGGCGAATTTGAAGTGCGCCTTGGGATCACGCGGAATAATGAACCGGACAATTCCCTGGCACAGATGACAGACCCCATCAATTAGCACAATAGATTCCCCCTGCATTTCCTTCCGCTCCTCAGCCACATCCACCGCCCCCTTCCTCTTAATCTTAGTGTACCCTTCATCTCCCCTTTTGAAAAAAAACAAAAAACGCGGGATAGCTCCCGCGCCTACAACGTCCGTACGTCTAATTATTCAGCAATTGCTTTGTTAATCCATTCGTCCCCGGTCATTTGCCCTTCGAAATCAGCAGTGAAGGAATCCATGCATTTGCAAATGAAATCTTTGCGGCATACCGGACAAGGAGTCTTGAGCAGACGGCTGATGTTCGTCATTTTCCATTCCGGAAACCGGTTGTAGAACGCGCGGCACTCCGTTCCGTCAGCAAGCTTGATAATGAACTCATACAATCCTTCCTTATCATTGCTGCTGGCTTTGGTCACATTCGTAATACTCGGTTTGTAAGACATCTTCATCACCCATTATTTAAATTTTTGGTAGTTAATAGCACGCGCGACATTAACAGATACTTAGACATATTAAAGAATTTCCGGGGTGATGTCAACCAAAGTACAGGCTCTGTACGCTATTTACCATACTTCCGGCCTTCTCCGACTCTATTTAGCCATTATTCCCAGCTTTGTCCATTCCTACCCGTGTTTCTGCGCTCAACATAATGTAAGACCAGACATCCAATGTCTGGTCTTACAGATAACCATTCTATTCAATCGAACATTGTTATCTATTTCTACAGAACGTTCAGTTCAACCTCAATATTTCCGCGAGTCGCCTTGGAGTACGGGCAGAAATCATGGGCTTTCTTAGCGAGATCCTCTGCCACAGAGCGCTCAATGCCCGGCAGCTTCACATCCAGCTTTACAGCCAGCTTGAAGCCTCCGTCGCTCTCGTCCTTGCCGATCAGCACATTCGAGGTAATCTCGACATCCTGCAGCTTTACGCCTTCTTTACGGGCAATATTAGCAAGAGCACTCTCATAACACGCACCATAGCCCGCCGCGAACAGCTGCTCCGGATTTGTCCCTGCACCACCAGGACCTCCGAGCTCCTTCGGGATTTTGAGATCATGCTTCAGCGCTCCGTCGGACGATTCCACCGAACCTTCACGGCCTCCGCGAACCTTGGCTGAAGCTGTATATAGGGGTTTTAATTTCAATGTACTCATTTTTAACTCTCTCCTTTTTAACACAATTTTTATAAGAACACTTACCCTTAACTTAAACAACCTCACATTTTTGAAACGACCCCGCAGATTGTTATCTTTTAGAACTTGCTTCCAGCGGTGAATAGTGTACAATTAAATTGTGATAAATCAATGTTCGGGAGGAATCATTCATGAATGTCCATGATTTTGAAGCCAACACCCTGCGGGGCCAGGAAGAATCACTTTCCAAGTACAAAGGCAAGGTTCTGCTCGTCGTGAATACAGCCAGCAAGTGCGGACTTACCCCGCAATATAAGGGTCTCCAGGAAGTGTACGATAAATTCAAAGACCGCGGTTTTGAGATTCTGGGCTTCCCCAGCAACCAGTTTGCTGGACAGGAGCCGGGTGAGAGCGAGGATATTGCCGAGTTCTGCGAAATCAATTACGGTGTATCCTTCCCGATGTATGAGAAAATCAATGTCAAAGGCGCCGACGCCCATCCCCTGTTCCAGTATCTGTCCAAAGAAGCACCGGGAGTACTCGGCTCGAAGAGTATCAAATGGAACTTCACCAAGTTCCTGGTGGACCAGGAAGGCCGTGTGCTGAAGCGGTTCGCCCCGCAGACAACACCGGATCAGATCGAAGAGGATATCGAGAAGCTGCTGCGCTAGAGCGGGTTCAACAAAAACACCCTTCTAACCCGGATTAACTCCGTGCGAAGGGTGTTTTTGCGTTCAAAAAAAGCCGAAACCCTTGAATGATCAAGGATCTCGGCTTTTATGAAAAAATATGCGGTAGAGAGGACTCGAACCTCCACGGGTATACACCCACTACCCCCTCAAGATAGCGTGTCTGCCATTCCACCACTACCGCGCGGTGTGTCTAACGTTGAAGAATTGTTTGAGGCCAACATTCAATATTATAAATCGGTTGCGCTCAAAAGTAAAGATGCCTGCTCAAGAATTTTCGTTCGTATCCTTATCCTTGCGGTACTTGGTGAAGGCCAGATATTCCTTAATAAAGTTCTTTTCCTCTGGCAGCAATTCCTCGGTTTGGCAATTCAATTGCCGCATTTGGCCAAAAAAATAATCCTCGCCGCTTTCCTGAATCGTCTGGGGCTGTTTGCCCAGGATCAGCCAATCCAAGCTCACATGAAAAAATGCAGCAATCTCAATCAGCTTATGTGTGCCAGGTGTAGATTTGCCACGCTTCCAGTCTCCCATATTGCCAGTGCTGATTCCGAGCTGCGCACAGAAGGATTTCTTCGTAATTCCTTGCCGTTTGATCAATAATTCAATACGTTCATAGATGGATTGCATCAGCCAACTGCCTCCCCCAAAAATATAATACGTAAAAACGTTATTTTTTATTGAAAAATGACGTAAAAAAGTATATAATTAACTATTATTATATCTTTACCTATTTTATATCATACCGGCTGGATAGTCGATACGAGGTGAGCAATCTGAACAGCAAACGCCCTATTACTGCCTACGGCTGGGCCATTAAGCAACGTCTGGCAGAACTGCACTTGGATCAGAAGAAATTCTGTGAATTACACGACATCCCACCCTATCGGCTGTCCAACCTGATTCATGGCACACGCAAGGCAGACAGATACCGCCGTCAAGTCGCAGAGTTGTTGAACCTGCCTCCATCTTAGTTCCAGTTGGAGCAGCAGTTCTCCATAAGTGAGTAGTCTTGGTATTCTTCTTTTCGTAACTACTGTTATTCCACCTGATCCTGGTAAAATCCTTCTTTTCCCGCGCACACCACTCCATCTGCACAAAAAACTCACCGGCTGGCATTATCCAAGACTGCCGTCCGGTGAGTCGTTAACATCGTAATTTTTATGAAAATATGCTTCTGAACACCACCGGATCATACTCTCCCGCTCTTGCTCATGCAGCTTGACCAATTGATTCAGAACGAATATCCTCTGCACCATATCCTCTGCAAAACGCAGTTGATTCGTGTAGTAATCGATTTCCCTTTGATAGGCCGAGTACTCTCCGTTGTTATGGGCAGAGTAAGCTTTTAACAATCGAAGGTGAAGATCATAGATCTCAGAGTAATTCATTACCGTAGACTACCTCCCAATAAGGCGTTTACTAGTATTGTCTCCAAGATTGATAGGATTATACGATAAAACTCCACTCTTCATTTAAAATCGCATACTGGTACGCATCATGCCATATAGGCTGCCCGTCATCTGTTCGTTTGAAAAAGGCTTTTTTCTTGAAATGCCCTTCACGGCGCATATTCAATCGCTCCAGCAATCTCCAGGAAGACGCATTCTCAGGATTACACATAGCCACCACCCGATGAATTCCTAATTCTTTAAACCCATATTCTAAAATCCTTTGGCAAGCTTCAGTGGCATAGCCTTTTCCATAATAATTAGGGTTGAAGATGTAACCTATCATCCATGTTTTAAATTCAGCAGGCTCTTGTTGCCCAAAATAAACATGACCGATCATTTTATTGGTCTCCTTCAAGCTAACTGCCCAGAAACAATCTCCTTCCGCACGTTCCCTGGCCATATTCTTGCATTCCTCTTCACTGCTTACACCGCCCGGCTCGTATTTCAGCACCTGCTCCAATGACAAATACTCGTGTAAATCGCTCCAATTGTTTTCTGAAAATTCACGAACAATTAGCCTTTCCGTTTCCAGTAACATAGGATCTCCCTTTCATCCATCTTCATTTCTTCCATTCTAAAGGTTTCAGGTAATTGTCACCAGCTAGAGCGTGATCAAGTTAGAATTCTTTGTAAATCACGTATTTCTTTCCATGAGATTAAATTAATATTCTCTTTTTTAAGCACTTTCTTAATATCAGGGTCTATTAGTAATAGATACTCAATCCCACGCTCAAAATAACAACTCGTTACAGACTTCAATTCTTCAGTTATTTTCGATGGATGTATAGTTAATTGTGTTATACCGGGCTTAATATTTTTTAGTAGCGTGAGCAACTGTCTCTTCATTTCCTCATATTCCACGGACTTACAGCAGTACGGCAACGAAATTACATCATCAATAAACAAGATCCCACGTTTTCTTCCTGAATTAATTCTAATGCGAAAAGTTTCTTTTTGCTTGTTATTAAAAAATGGTTGTTCAATTATTCTTGTTGGTAAGTTAAAGGGGAGACGATATTTCTCGCATAGATCAAAGGTTATTTCTAAAAAATCATTGCCCGCATATAAACCCATAATACTACCACCATGACTATCAAGATGAGTTGGGTCAATTCCTAACATAGTTACACTTTGTATTTGAGCCTCTAATTCAATTCTAACTTCTTCATCATCAGCATTTTCCTCTATATATGAAATATCATTATGGAAATTACCATCCTTATTAATTAGACTTTTCAATGGCCTTTCTTGAAATACTGGACTATATGAATGATTCTCACCGCTTGTTAAGGTAAGATGAATCCCGATATTATCTAGGACTTTTTGATTACTTAATTCAATAGCTTCCCGCGCTGCTGGACAGGGAAACATTATAGATGTTGAGGTTATAGCTTGTTGTTCAAATAAACTAACAATCGCTTCATTAGTTCCCTTAGTTATTCCGAAATCATCAGCATTAATAATTAATAAACGGTCATCTGAAGAAAAACCTAATTTGCTTATCATAAAAATCTCCACCTTGATAAGTTTTTTGCAATCATAAAAGAAAAACAGTAGGGATACAAAACACATTGTCATGTGCGTATCGCTACTGTTTAGTTTCAAAAAAACTAAATACAAATTAACCCTAACGGGTGAATGATGCTGATGCCTTCCCTCAGCGGCCGCTTGTATAGAGAATTGTTGCACTTCTTGCAAGAATTCATCTATACCGATTACTCAATGAAGTACAATGTTGCATGATTTGCACAAAATTCGGTGGTTAGATCAAGTTAGCACTGGATTTGTTGTATTTTGTGCAGGATTTCAGCATAGACCGCCCTCTATGGAGCAGTATTGTTGCATTTCTTGCATCATTCCTCAATCAATGTTACTGGCTGTGGGGCATGAACCCCTTCCCCCGGCGCAGCAGCTAACACAAAAAAGCAAAGACCCTTGGATAACCAAAGGTCTCTGCTCATTCCTATTATGCGGTAGAGAGGACTCGAACCTCCACGGGTATACACCCACTACCCCCTCAAGATAGCGTGTCTGCCATTCCACCACTACCGCATATTGGTGACTCGTATGGGATTCGAACCCATGTTACCTCCGTGAAAGGGAGGTGTCTTAACCCCTTGACCAACGAGCCAGATTTAAAGTTTTTCTTTGTGACAACAAAAATGAGTATATCAAACGCTGGCGGATTTGACAAGCCTTTTTTTGAAGGGAGAACTACAGTGTACAACATCTGCTTCTCCCCTCTATAGATCACTTCTCCCCGCCAGCAGCCAGCACCTGGATTCCATCCGCATATTCATACCCCAGACTGCCGGCCACCGCAGCATTGGTCACCTGTCCAGCTACCACATTCAGACCGCGCGCAAGCGCCGCGTTCTTCACCGCAGCCTCACGGATGCCACGGTTAGCAATCTGCAGTGCATAGGGGATCGTGACATTGGTCAGCGCCAGTGTCGAGGTCCGGGCGACCGCTCCAGGCATGTTGGCTACGGCGTAATGGACCACGCCATGCTTCACATACGTCGGGTTCTCATGGGTGGTGATCCGGTCAATCGTCTCGATCGACCCGCCCTGATCAATCGCAACGTCCACAATTACAGAGCCCTCTTCCATCTGCTGCACCATATACTCTTTGACCAGCTTAGGGGCACGGGCACCGGGAATCAGCACTGCCCCGATCAGCAGATCGGCCCGGCGCACAGCCTGCTCCAGATGATAGGAATCCGACATCACGGTCACCAGCCGTCCGCCAAAAATATCATCCAGCGCGCGCAGACGTCCCGCATTCAGATCCAGCACGGTGACGCGCGCCCCCATGCCCAGCGCTATCTTCGCGGCATTGGTGCCAACGATTCCACCGCCGACAATGACAACCTCACCCGGCTGTACACCAGGCACCCCGCCCAGCAGAACGCCTTTGCCGCCATGCGGCTTCTCCAGCAGCCCGGCACCGATCTGCACCGCCATGCGTCCGGCGACCTCACTCATCGGAATCAGCAGCGGCAGCGAGCCGTCTTCAAGCTGAATCGTCTCATAGCCCACGGCGGTTACACCGCTATCCACCAGTGCCTTGGTCAGCTCCGCTTCAGGTGCCAGATGCAGATAAGTGAAGAGAATCAAGCCTTTGCGGAAATAATCGTACTCCTCCGGCAGCGGCTCCTTCACCTTGATGATCATCTCTGCCCTGCCCCAGACCTCAGCAGCTGTATCCAGAATCACTGCACCTTTATCTGAGTACTCCTTGTCACCCATGCCGCTGCCTGCTCCGGCTGAAGCTTGGATGCAGACTTCATGACCTGCCTTCCGAAGCGCTTCCACCCCGGCCGGGGTGATGGCGACGCGGTTCTCGTTATTCTTGATTTCTGCGGGTACGCCAATAATCATGCCGATTCCCCCTCAAAGTTATGTTAGCATAGCCTTCCTTGATATCTCACCGGCAAAACTCGCTTCGGAAGCATCTGCTTAGTTGTGTAAGTATAGTCAACATTCTATCCTTGTGAGATGCGAAAAGAAAGGCTCCCATTCGGGGCCTTCCTCTTCACGGTTAAGGTGAGGCAAAGGCAAGAGGCTCCCTGGCCTCCTGCGGACCGGCTCCCCGTTCCCTTCACCTCAGTATATGCAATTTCACGGCTTAAGGATTAACCTTGGTTTCAAAGGTTTGCTTCCCGTCAACGAATTTCAGCACAACTGCGGCTTTGACCGGGTCATGCTTGTCGTTCAGGGTGATTTTGCCTGTAGCGAGCTGCAGATCCTTAGTCGCTGCCAGTGCTTCTGTAATCTTGACCGGATCAGCTTCACCCGCACGGGTAATCGCATCAGCCACCAGCTTCAGGGCATCATAGCCCAGGGCCGCCATACCATCGGGAACCGCTCCGCCGTTAGCCTTTTTATAGGCATCCACGAAGCTGGTTACTTCAGGAGCTGTATCTTCAGGCGAGTAGTGATTGGACATGAACGTGTTTTCCAGCGCTTTGGCACCAGCGATTTCCGCCAGCTGCGGGGAATCCCAGCCATCGCCGCCGAGGAACGGAACGGTGATGCCCATCTCACGGGCCTGCTTCACAATTTTACCTACTTCTTCATAATAACCAGGCAGGTAGATGACATCCGGGTTCGCTGCTTTGATCCGGGTCAGAACTGCTTTGAAGTCCGAATCCTTCTGCTGGTAGGACTCCTGGCTCAGCACCTCGCCGCCTTTGGCCTTGAAGGTCTCTTCGAAGAACTTCTGCAGACCCTTGGAATAGTCGGACGAAGTGTCGGTATAGATGACAGCCGTCTTAGCCTTCAGGGAATCGAGCGCAAAGTTAGCCATTACCTCCCCCTGGAACGGATCGATGAACGCCGCGCGGAACACGAATTCATTCACATTGCCGCTGCGCTCATCCACAGTAACCTTCGGATTGGTAGCTCCTACCGAGACAAGCGGAATCTTTTTCTCCGTAGCTACCGGAACGATCCCCAGCGTGTTGGTCGAAGTGGATGCGCCGATAATGGTCACGACCTTGTCACTCGTGATCAGCTTCTGTGCCGCCTGGGTAGCTTCTTCAGACTTCGATGCATTGTCTGCAACTACCAGCTCCAGCTGCTTGCCGAGAATACCGCCTTTGGCGTTGATCTCGTCAACCGCCAGCTTCGCGCCCTTGGATGCGGAGTCGCCGAAAGAAGCCTGACCGCCTGTGAGCTCAAGGTCAGCCCCGATCTTGATGGTGCCTCCGGCAGTGTTGCCGCCGCTTGCAGAGTTACCGCTGTTCTCTGTGTTGTTGCCGCAGCCGGATGCTAATACCGCAGTCAATACTGCCGACAAGATAATGGCCCCAATTTTCTTCATAGTTTCTCCCAGCCTCCTGATTATTTAGTTTATATATGTTGTTTCTGTGATGCTGCTGTAGGATGGATACCCTGCTTAGTGCCCGAGATAAGCCATTTTGATCTCATCGGAATCGGCCATTTCCTTGGCATCCCCTTCAAGCACTACCCGGCCTGTCTCCAGAACATAGGCGCGGTCGGCGATTTTGAGCGCCTGGTGGGCATTCTGCTCGACCAGCAGTACAGTGGTTCCGGCATCGTTGACTTCCTTGATAATCCGGAAAATATCCTGGACCAGCAGCGGCGCCAGCCCCATCGACGGTTCATCCAGCAGCAGCAGCTTCGGGTGGCCCATAATGGCACGCCCCATCGCCAGCATCTGCTGCTCCCCGCCGGATAAGGTTCCGGCCTGCTGCTTCATGCGTTCAAGCAATCGCGGGAAGGTGCTATACACCTTCGCGAAGTCAGCAGCCAGGCTGCTTCCATCCTGCAGGTAAGCGCCCAATTCGAGATTCTCCTCGACCGACATATTAGCGAATACGCGCCGTCCTTCGGGACAATGGATCAGCCCCTCTTTGACAATCGCCTGTACACTCTGATTCACTATCGATTTATTCTGGAATTCAATACTTCCTGTCTTGGGCTTCAGCAGCCCCGAGAGCGTCTTGAGCAGCGTAGACTTGCCGGCGCCATTGGCACCGATTAGTGTCACAATCTCTCCCTGCTTCACGGTGATGCTAAGGTCCTTCAGGGCATGAATGGCTCCGTAATATACATTAATCCCTTGTACTGTAAGCATGGCGCTACGCCTCCTGTCCCAAATACGCTTCGATGACCTTCGGATTGTTGCGGATCTCCGCCGGCGTTCCGTCAGCGATCAGGATTCCGCGGTCCAGCACGTAGATGCGGCTGCAGACCCCCATCACCAGTGACATATCATGCTCGATCAGCAGAATGGTCAGGTCGAACTCCTCCCGGATCCAGGCGATCAGATTCATCAGGTCACGCGTCTCATTAGGGTTCATCCCGGCTGCCGGCTCATCGAGCAGCAGCAGCTTGGGTCCGGCCGCAAGCGCCCGGGCAATCTCCAGACGCCGCTGATTCCCATAGCTCAGGTTGCTGGCTACCTCCTCACTCTGGTCAGCCAGATTGAAAATTTTGAGAATATCCATCGCCTTCCGGGTAATCTCCTCTTCGCCCTGGAAATGCTTCGGCAGACGTAGCATCGAAGAGAACAACGAGTGCTTCGCATGCTGATGGAAGGCAATCTTGACGTTCTCCAGCACGGTCATAGCCGTGAACAGGCGGATGTTCTGGAACGTACGCGCAGCGCCTTTATGATTGATCTTGTAGGGCTTCATCCCGCCGATGGACTCATTATTCAAAAGAATGCTGCCCGACGATGGCGGGTACACTCCGGTTAACAGGTTGAACAGCGTGGTTTTACCGGCACCGTTGGGTCCGATCAGGCCAATCAGCTCGCCTTTATCAATATGAAGAGATACCTCGCTGACCGCCTTCAGTCCGCCGAAGGCCCGGCTGGCCGCTTTCACATCAAGGAGTACCGCTGCTCTCGATTGTGTCATTTGCCTTCGCCTCCTTTTTGCCGAACTTGCCAAATGAGAATTTGCTTACGCCAAGCAGGCCGCTCGGACGGAAGATCATCATCAGAATGAGCACAATCGAGTAGATAATCATGCGCCATTCCGGGAATTCACGTAGGTAGGTGTACAGCAGGGTAACGAACACCGCACCCACGATAGAGCCCGCGGTACTGCCCAGCCCCCCGAGAACCACCATGACGATAATTTCAAAAGACTTCAGGAAGTTGAAGCTGCCCGGCGTAATGACATAGAACGTATGGGCCGACAGGCCGCCCGCCATTCCGGCAAACAGAGCACCTATGGTGAAGGCGATGATTTTGTAGCGTGTCGTATTAATCCCCATCGCCTCAGCGGCAATCTCATTCTCGCGGATCGCAATACAGGCCCGGCCGTGAGTAGATCTAATGAAGTTATTAATCAGTACGACTGAGATCAGAGTGAAGAAGAAGAGCATGGTCCAGGTGGTTTTGGCCGGAATACCGCTTAGCCCTGAAGCTCCGCCGACAAACTCTGTATTCAGCATAATGATGCGGATGATCTCACCGAACCCCAGCGTGGCAATAGCGAGATAGTCCCCGTTAAGCCGGAGCGTAGGCATCCCGATCAATACACCGAATACCGCTGCCAACAGTCCGCCCGCAAGAATCGCTGGAATGAACGGCACATTGTAGTCAAGGGTAAGGATCGCCGACGTATACGCACCCACCGACATGAACCCGGCATGACCAATGGAGAACTGCCCGGTAATCCCGGTAATCAGGTTCAGCGACACAGCCAGCATGATATTAACCCCGATGAGCAGCAGCATAGACTGATTCACATCACTAAGAACTCCGGTTGTTAGAAGAACCTTTATGATTCCATAGAACGCAAGGGCGATCAGTATGCCCAGCCAGAACTTTTTATTTATCTTTTTCACGGCAGCTTCCCCCTACACTTTCTCCCGGACATTCTTGCCGAACAGCCCGGATGGTTTGAAGATAAGGATTAGAATCAGTACCGCAAAGGCTACACCGTCACGCCAGGAGGAGAACCCCAGCGAAGATATCTCTGTCTCAACCGTTCCCAGCAGCAATCCGCCGACGAGCGCCCCCGGAATACTTCCAATCCCTCCAAGCACTGCCGCGACAAAAGCCTTAAGCCCAGGCATTACGCCCATGAGAGGATCAACCGAATTGTACGTCATGCCGAAAATCACGCCCGCTGCAGCGGCAAGCGCCGAACCGATGGCGAAGGTGGCTGAAATGGTGCGGTCTACATTGATGCCCATCAGCCGCGCCGCTTCTACATCGAAGGAAACGGCCCGCATAGCTTTTCCCGTCTTGGTATAACGAACGATATACTGCAGAACTAACATTAGAATAATGGTGGTCAATAGAATCATGATCTGATTGGATTCGACTTGGATGGAAGACCCGAAGAGATGATACTGCTTCTTATCCATAATATCCGGGAAGCCCTTGGCCTGCGGCCCGAGGATCAAGACTCCAGTATATTCGAGCAGGAAGGATACACCAATCGCTGTAATCAGCGCCGCAATCCGTGTGGACTTACGAAGTGGCTTATACGCCAGACGTTCAATAGTGATACCTAGCAGCGCACTGATCGTCATTGAGATTATCAGCGACAAGAGCAGTACAACGATCGGCGGCATTCCGGCATTCGCCAGGTATTTGGCACTGTACAGACCGATGAACGACCCTACCATAAATACATCACCATGTGCAAAATTAATCAGCTTGATAATACCGTACACCATTGTGTAACCAAGGGCGATCAGAGCGTAAATACTACCTACGGATATTCCGTTTATTAGTTGCTGAATGAAGTACTCCATCGCCATCCCCTTCTCCCCATATTCATCGTAATACCCCTTTCTCTGTGCTGCTTCTCTATTCTTGGATTATGATGTCATTTATATTAACACAAGGTCAGAGGATCGTCACTAATAATTGTGGGAATTAATACAAAATTCAATAGTTGGTGTTATATTACATAACATGATATATGTAGGATTCGGTAGGTTATTGTAGGTTTACGAAAAATGCGCAGAAAACAGGAGAAAAACAGAGGATTTTTAAGCAGGAATGTTTTAGAAGTTGTTTCCTTTTCTTATACAATACTTTTTTTCTGCGTAATTAATATAACATTTGTCTCTTTACAGCAGCATTCCTTCAATTAATTAAAGGGGTAACGGATTGAACCGGCAGTGTGCGGTGGCAGAGGTCAGGATTAAGCGTATAAAAGCCCCCCTACGTCTACAGTCTCATTGATGACTGGGCCAAGGTCCGGGCGGGCTGCCGGGCTCCGGGTTGTTCCTCTCATTCCCGTTCGTTGCTATACTCTACCAAGCATTACACACAATCAAAGGAGTGAGATTGAAATGAGCACCATCGAAAAAGAGGAGACCGTACAATCTGCCAGGAGAGGGTTGCTAGTATTCTTCCTGATACTCGTTCCCCTTACGGCTATAAGTTACATATTGGCCCTTACGGTAACGCCTGTGTACGGCTTGCTGCTGATGTGGGCGCCCGGGATCTCCTCTATACTCACCCGTATCCTGCTGCGAGAGGGGTTCGCGGATATCTCCTTGAGGTTCGGGGGACGGCGCACGTTGAAGACGATTCCGTTCATCTTGTTGTTGCCGGTGGCAGTTGGCCTGGTGGCCTACGGGACCGCCTGGATCACAGGACTGGCGGAGTATACCGGCCACAATGGCAATGTTGTCGGTTCGCTGGCCGGGGCTATCCTTATTCAGATGTCCATCGGAACCGCGATGGGAATCATCAGCAGTGCTGGAGAAGAGTTAGGTTGGAGAGGCTATATGCTGACCCGGCTTATCCAAGCCCGCGTCCCGAAGCCTATTCTAATGAGCGGACTGATCTGGGGCATGTGGCATATCCCGGCGATCCTAATCGGCAGCTACTATTCAGGTCCTTCTTTGGCCTTATCGATCGTATTGTTCATGGTAACCATCAGCTCATTTAACATCATAATTAGTCTATTGCGTTTAAGCACGGGGAGCATATGGCCGGCGGTTCTGCTCCACGCCTCATGGAATGCCATCATCCAGGACGCTTTCGACCGGTTCACCAGCGGAACCAATGCTTATCTCTGGACGGGCGAATCGGGGATACTGGTGGCTGTTACGCTCGTGATTGCAGCGTGGATCTTCTACAGAAGATCTGCGCTTGTAAAGCAAACGGCCCGGTTGTAAATGGCAATACGGCAAAAACGAGACAGCCCCTTTTTTTGAGCAGGATCAACGGGAGTACTTGGATGGACGCTGCGCGAACGAACCGTTGTTTAAGCGGGATACGAAAACACATTTTTTCAACACAAAAAGAAATCGTACTTTGGTAAAATGGAGTTACTATTAAAACTAGCTACAAGGGGCCAAAAACAGAAAACAGCGATTCTCCATTAACGAGAACCGCTGCTCTTTTAACATTTGAAGCTTTTAAAAGATCTGAGATTGGACTCAGCAATGATCACCTAGTTCAAATAGACCGCCTTACCCGTCTGCGCCGATTCATAGATAGCCTCAAGTATCCGGGATACGACATAGGCGTGTTCAGGAGTCACGACCGGATCTTTATCCTGTTCAATGGCTTCGATCCACTTTCGCAGTTCCACATCCGTAGATTTCTCTTCTTTGCCTTCATAAAAAGCTACTCCCCCGGCACCAAGCTCAATCTCATTCGTGTATAGCTTGCTATGATTCTCCCCATTAATTCGGAGACCATTCTTCATGTCCGCTCCCGCTTCGGTTCCGCTTAAGCTGCACTTGGCTTCATCCACATCCAGCGAATTCAGCGCCCAGCTTGCTTCCAGCGTAATGGTCGCTCCATTCTCCATCACAATCATCCCGAACGCAGAGTCTTCCACGGTGAATTTCTTCGGGTCCCAGGGTCCCCAGGCATTGGCAGCGTCTTCTTTTTGTGAGAGCTCATGGTATTTGGTCCCCAGCACAACCTTCGGCTTGTAGTTGTCCATCATCCAGAGCGTCAGATCCAGCGCATGCGTTCCGATATCAATAAGCGGGCCGCCCCCCTGCTTCTCCTCATCCAGGAATACTCCCCAGGTCGGAACCGCTCTGCGCCGGATGGCATGTGCTTTGGCATAATAGATATGGCCGAGCTCGCCAGCTTCACAGACTTTTTTCAAATATTGGCTGTCTTGTCTGAACCGGTTGTCATACCCGATGGTCAGCTTCTTGCCTGTACGTTTCGCTGCTTCAGCCATACGTTTGGCGTCCGCCGCAGTTTTGGCCATGGGCTTCTCACACATCACATGTTTGCCCGCTTCCAAGGCCGCAATGGATATTTCCGCATGCGCATCATTGGGCGTAAGAACATGAACAATATCAATGGAAGCATCCTTCAATAATTCCTGATAGTCCGTATAGACAGCCGATTCCGCACTGCCGTATTGTTCAGCAGCCGCTTCCGCCCGTTCCTTGATAATATCGCAAAAAGCCACCACTTGAACCTTATCCTGTCTGCTTAAGGCAGGCAAATGCTTCCCGTTCGCAATTCCTCCACAGCCGATAACTCCAACACGATACACTTTGCTCATAGTCTCTCATCCTCACTGTTCATGTATTTTTCGGGCCTTGCGGTATGCAGCCGGGGTCATGCCCAGCCGCTTGCGGAATACCGAATGCAGATAGGTCGCATTGGTGAACCCTTCGGACTCCGCGATGTGTTCAATCGACAGGCTGCTGGCTTCAAGCTTTCTGCACACCGCCTGCAACCGGATCTCTTCAAGAATCCGGCTGAAGGTCTGATCCGGATGGACCTGCTTAAAGATCCGCTGCAGCTGTCTGGAGCTGATATTCAGCTTCTCCGCAACATTCTCCAGCGTCACGGCTGAGGAATAATTCGCTTCCATGTACTGAACGGCATATTGATAGCGGTAGGTCAACATATCCCGTACGGGTGCCGCAGCTCCCATCCCGCCTGCATCATAAGCTCTGGTTACCTTCAGCAAAATACTGATCACGAGATGCTTGATGGATGTGTAATATCCCGCAAGCTTGCCGTCACAGGCTTCATAGGCTTCCAGAAAACACTTCATCGCCCTGTGATAATCCTGCGCAGGGATAAGCGGCAGCCTCCTCAGCTTCTCCACACATTCCTCTGCTTCCGCAACCTCCCATGGATCTGCATCGTCTCTGGGCTTCTCCGCAATATTGACATGCAGACATAACTCCTCCATCGACTCATCCGCATCCGCTTCCTGACGGTGCATGACTCCAGGTCCGGTCAAATAGAGCATTCCCTCCGATAAAGGATACTGCTGATCGCCAAGAATGACCGTTCCCTTGCCCCGCGGGATGAAATGAAATTCAAATTCAGCATGGTTATGGAAATCAATGACCTTACCCGGCAGGAAAGTGGTCAAATGAAACCGGAGCACTGAAATTTCATAATGTCCCCACAGGATGGAAATATCCAGCCGTTCCAGCAGATCCATCTTCTCAAACATAATCTCGAAGGGAAAAGGACTCATGTTAACCTCCTGCTTGAGCTGCGCTCTGTACCCGGATAAGTGATCAAATCAAGACTTCAATTCGGCTAACCGGACCACGCGTCCTGCCTTCGCTGAGAGATTCGCCGCCTCCATTAACCGGGTAAGCTCCGTTGCCGCTTGAATATTGTCAGAAGCAAGTGTGTTGTTCTGGATGTGGGCAACCCATTGCTGGAAAGCGCTCTCCCGATTGACCAGCACAGGCGTATCGTTCCAGGAAGCCCCTTGATCTGCCGCTTTGGTACTTCTCACTAGCAGCTTCTCTTCAGGCGTTCCATATAGTAGGGTTCCTTCTGTTCCATGCACTTCGATGGTAAACGGTGAGTAGCTGTTCACGAAGCCGGCTTCCACCACACCGATCGCTCCCGAACCGGTATAGAGCGTCGCTACTGCGTTGTCTTCCACTTCCTTGCCCGTCACATATCCGAAGCTCGCACTTACCCCGGTCACCTCTTGACCCAGGAATAGTCTGGTCAGGTACATGGGATGACATCCCAGGTCAATCAACGCACCGCCCTGGCATTGCTCAAGGCTATAGAAATGCTCGGGAAGCCAGTTGGCCGTTGCCCCGTTATGGGATAAGCGGACTCTGACATAGGTGATCTCCCCCAGTAATCCCTGGCTTAGAATGTCTTGAACCGATAATGTATAACCGTCATTCAGCCGCGGCAGGGAGACTGTTAGCTTCACTCCATGATCTGCGACCTCGGAGAGGATCTCGTTAACCTCACTCAGCGTTGCAGCTACAACCTTTTCGGTGAAGATATGCTTGCCTGCTCTGGCCGCTGCAATCATGACCTCCCGGTGCATATAGGTTGGCGCGTCGACAATAACGGCATCTATATCCTTCCGGGCAAGCAGATCATCCAAAGAATCACAGAACGGGACATTCAAGCTCTCTGCCGCCTTCCTGCCCCGCTCCGCATCCTCGTCCCATACCGCAGCAATTTCCGTATCGCCATGCTCCTGAGCCTGCTTCGTATAATCCCAGGCATGTACATGCCAAAAGCTGATCTTGCCAATCTTAATGCTCATTCGCCTGCACCTCCATATACATTATTCTGACATCACCTATAAAGTATCATATAATAGACAGGATTTTTAGTAGATAAATGCGACATCGGATATATGTAATTACGACATCATACAAGAAAATCGTATCGTCCAGAGATTCAGCCACTCCCGCTGGGTGGACGCAAAAAAGGAGCTCAATATGAGCTCCTTTTATAACGGAGAGAGAGGGATTCGAACCCTCGCACCGCTTACGCAGTCTAACCCCTTAGCAGAGGGTCCCCTTATAGCCACTTGGGTATCTCTCCAAGTAATGGCTCCCCGAACAGGACTCGAACCTGTGACAACTCGATTAACAGTCGAGTGCTCTACCAACTGAGCTATCAGGGAACATTAACATGAACAAGGATTAATTTATCATGATTCTACAGGTTAGTCAAGCGCGTAGCGAGAGATTATGAGATCGTTTACAACTTGCCCCGGCAATTGACAAACCCTCCGCTTCGCAGGATAGTTAATTCATCTAACCCCAAGGAGGCCGACATGAGTAACAAGATAGAACCACCCAGAATCCCAGATCCCGGGCTGCTTACGCCGCAGGACATTCACACCCTTGCTTCCAAAGACGAATTCAGCCGCTGCCTCATTGAAGGAGCGCTCATTGAATATCAGGAGGCTACCCGGGTAGCCTTCGACAAGACCCTTTTCAAAAACGTCACCATCACGGAATCCTCGCTGCAGCGCATTGAGCTTACCGATGTGATCTTCGACCATTGCGACCTGTCCAATGTAGATTTCAGCGACGCCTTCATACACCGGACCGAGTTCAGGGATTGCCGCTTGATCGGCACAGACTTCACCAGAGCGCGGTTTCAAAATGTATCCTTTACCGGATGTATCGGGGAATTCGCGGTCTTCCGTTTTGCCAACTTCAAAGGGGCCTCCTTCGAGCGCAGCTCGCTGGTCAGCGCAGATTATTACCAGTCCACCCTGAAAGACCTGTATTTCTCGGAATGTAATCTGGAGCAGGCCACGCTGGCAGGATGCAAGCTGAAGGGCGTTGACCTGAGCGAGTGCGAGTTCATCGGCCTTCTGGTGGATCTCCAGGATCTGGAGGGCTGCATCATCTCTGCGGAGCAGGCGGCTTCTTTTGCCGGACTACTAGGTCTGGTTATCAAAAATTAAGTAGCCGGACCCGCGCCCGCTTCTAACGCAACCAGCTTCAGCTTGCCGGAGCATTTACCGCAGCGGTACCGCCCGGGATCGGCCCGGCGCTTACGCAGATACTCGGTGGCACAGACGATGCATACCAGCTTATACCGGTAAGGCTGCGGCTTGCGGGCCTTGGCTCCCGGCAGGGTCTGACAATACCGGCTGCCGCCGACGCGGGCCAGCAGTGTTTTGAAATCGGTATCCCGGTGCATGTAGCCCCGCTTCGCCAGATGCAGATGGTAGTGACAGAGCTCGTGCTTGATGATTCGCTCCGTCTCCTCCCGTCCGTACATCGCCAGCTGCTGGGGGTTAATCTCTATATTATGGCTCTTGGTAAAATATCGTCCGCCGGTTGTTGTAAGTCTGCTGTTAAAGCTCGCCGTATGCCGGAAAGGCACGCCAAAGCTGCTCAGCGACACCTGCTCGATCCACAGCTGCAGCTCTTCGTTGCTCATACTGTTCATAGCGTTCCTTCACGGTCCTCTCCTTAAGGAAATCAGATCTCTACTTGAATTGTAACTTGCCCATGGGCTACACTGTCAAGAAGGAAGACAAGTTCGGAGGGAGAATGAAAGATGCCTAGAATGCGTTACGTAATTATGCAGCAGGATCAGGAACTGCTATTCGTGGAGATGCCGGAGGAATATGCTTACCAGCTAAGCGCCCTCAATCTTCGCCTGAACAAAGAAATCGACAAGCTGACAGCCGAGAATGTACCCGGACTGCCGTTCGCTGTTGCGGAATGTGACAATCTGGAGCTGCTGCGCGAAGAGCATCACCTGGAATCGGGGCTGGCGTACATTAACCGGCTGGAGCGCGCTTTTGCCTCCATTCAAGAGAAGGAGTATCCGCTAATCTCATTACTGACCGAAATCCGGGCGCTCCAGGCACAGCTTGAACAGTGGTATGAAGAAGAGGAAGAACGGGTGCAGTAGCGCCGGTTCCGAGCGGCTTTGTGAAATTCGGCTTGGCTAACCGAAACTAACCGTGCACCTTTGGGCGTATTCCCCCATATGCTATCTATACATAGGAAGCATGCAGAGGAGGGGTACCCTTGCCACAATGGCTTCGCCAACAGCTCATGAAGGCCTATTTCAAGAAGGACTGCCGTCAGATTAGACTGCTGAACGAATGCTGGTTCTTTTACCGGAATACCGCCGATTCCCACGAAATGATGCAGAAGAACGTATAACGGTTATGTCAAAAAAAGCCGCGATCCCCTGAGGGGTATCGTGGCTTTTTGGCGTGAATCCGTCCAAGTCTGCACTGGGCAGCCGGCTTATTTGAACATCGGAAATACGTATTTCACCAGGAAAAACAGAACTCCGAAGGTGATTATAATGTTTAATCGAAACGGCGGGTGCCCGGCCAGGAGCCTTGCAGCTTGCGGACCAGTACAATCTGTCCCGTATGATAGGCATCATGCAGAATCAGGCTCATGACCTCTTCGCCTGGAGCATGCCCGGAGCCGCCCCATTCATAAGCGCCTTCCTCCAGAGCTACAATAATCTCGCGCAGTGAGGCATGAATCGACTTCAGCTTGTCTACCGCCTGCTGCCAGTCCTCTTCCCCGCTTCCTGTTACAGTGAATGTAGCATCATTGCTCTCCAGATCAGGCAATTTCTCCATTCCCTTGAGCTTACGCAGCAGGCGCTCCTTATAATAAGTCAGGTGATTGACATTCTCCCAGATGGAATTGCCCGCAGCTCCCTCCGGCTTCCAGCTAGCCTGCTCACTGTTCACACCATCAAGCGCAGCACTAAGCGGCGGCTGCCAATCCTCTACATCCATCACATAATCCCAGTTCTCGACCAGCACATCGCTGATTTTATTTTCCATCTGTATCCCTCCTGTAATTTGTGGGTGTACATACCTCGGTAACGACCAAACAACCCGAATAAAAGTTACATGAGCAATGTAACATATTTGCCCGAGCGGTTCAAGTAACTAGCATAACTTATTTTTAACTGTTACAATCAAAGGAAAGGTAACGCGAAAGGACAGATGAAGCTTGCTGTGGGTAGATTTCATGAACAGCTATTGGCGGAATTGGCGGACTAGTGACCGGAGCACGGACCAGGACCGGCTGGAGGACCCCAAGTGGCTGGCGGAATGGCTGGCGGAGCACAAGCTGCCGGCGGCAGCTCCTCCCCGGCTGGCGGAGTTGGAGCAGCTCAAAGGACTGCGCGGATTGTTGTGGGACGAGCTACAGCGGCTGGTCGCGGGGGAGTCAGCGGCGACAGCGCTGCTTGTGCAGTTGAATAGGTACATGAGCAACGGGCCCGTTGTACGGCAGGTGGTCTGGACGCCCGCAGGTGAAGCCGAGATCTCCCTCCAGCCGCAGGGTGCGGATTGGGGCCAGATCATGGCGGAGATTGCCGCCTCTTTTGCGGCTGCGCTGCTGGAGAAGGAGCCCTCTCGCTTCCGCATTTGCGGGAATCCTGACTGTCTCTGGGTCTATTATGACGATACCCGCAACCGCTCGAAGCGGTACTGCGACGACAAGCTGTGCGGGAATCTGATGAAGGTCCGGCGGTTCCGGGCACGCAAAAAAGCAGCGGAGGGTGAAGCTGCAAAGGAGTAATCTACACAGCGTTCCGCTGGGTCAGCGGGGTCAGCGTAGTATTTTTTCCGGAGTGCTTGGCCGTATAGAGGAGATTATCGACTTCTTCGAAGAGCGTTTCTTTGGTGGTGCCTTCAGCATAGCTCTTGAGGCCAATGCTGACAGTCACCGCCCCGTTCTCCATCTCTTCATGGAACGTCTCCGAGAGCTGGTGGCGTATCCAATCCATGAGCGTATAAGCCTCCTCGAAGCTCTTCTCGAACAGCAGTATGGCGAATTCCTCGCCGCCGTAGCGGGCAGCAATGTCTGCCGCAGAGAGATGGTCCTTGATGATCTGCGCGACCCGGGCCAGCACCAGATCCCCCATACGGTGTCCATATTTATCGTTAATTTGCTTGAAATTATCGATATCCACCAGCGCAAGATGGAACGGGGCGCCCTGGCTGCCGTATTCCAGCGCTTTTTCATAGAATTCGTGAAAAGAAATATGATTATACAGCCCCGTCAGTGCATCGGTGGTCGACAGCTTGCGGATCACCGCGTTCTCGATCATCAGATCCTGCTTGGCCGTTAAGGTAGCTTCCAGATCGCTCGCCAGCTCACGCCCGTTAATGATAATAATCCCCGCGACCAGTGTGCCGACCAGCAGGAAGAGCGGGATCGCAATCAGATCGAAGTCCGTGAGATAGTACTTGAACATGTAATCCCAGCGATAGAGAATGAAAAACGCAGCCGCCTGAAGGGCAGACGTAAACAAGGTCAGATCCAGCCGAAAAAAGATCGCCGACGCCATAATCGGCAGCAGCATCAACGCCCCGATAATCCGGATATCCATATTCAGATGAATAATCATCATCGCGATAATCGTCCCCGCCACAAACAGCAGCACGAAGGAATACTTCGGTGCCGCAACATCCACCAGCTGCGTCAACCCGACCACCGCACTCATCAGCAGCGTCGGATACAGCAGCACATCATAGTAGAACTCATGCGCTCCCATGGGATACGGCAAACATACAAAAGACCCCAGTTGGGCCAGGAAATGCAGAGCAATCACCAACCAATACGTATACAGAAACCGCTTGACCCACTTCGCCTGCCGGTGCGCAGAAGTCTCCGAAGGGCCCATGTAATCTCTCAATCTCAACGCTCTCACCTGTTGCCCCCCGATTAAATTCACACATTAGATGTACACATTGCTCCTATTCTAACATGCCAGGGTCCGGGTCGGATACTCACTTGTGGGATATGTACGGGGGGTGGGGGAGTGGGGAGGGGGGAGGGGGAAGCATCTGAGGGTATGAGGGCGATTATTCTTCGCTCTATTTCAATTCATGCTCATGCATACGGAGCGCCTCCAACGAGATAAAAATTCTCCTGATCGGCTGGCTATTTCAATCCACACTCCTGCATGAGGAGCGACTTCAGGTGCGTGGGACACCGGTCATTACCAAACAATTTCAATCCACGCTCCTGCACGAGGAGCGACCAGATGCAAGCTTTGGCCACAGATGTCCAGTTGGTATTTCAATCCACGCTCCTGCACAAGGAGCGACACCATCTTCATAAACTCAGCTAATCTCGTTGGAATTTCAATCCACTCTCCTGCACGAGGAGCGACCGCATCACAGATAGAATGCTGGATGCCGCATCCACGCTCCTGCACGAGGAGCGACTCATACATGCCCGTACAAATTACGATCACAGGTATTTCAATCCACGCTCCTGCACTAGGAGCGACATAGTCTTTAATGTATTGCAGGGCAATCATACTAAATTTCAATCCACGCCTCCTGCACGAGGAGCGACAATCTAGGAGATCCAGGATTCTCACGATTGAGTATTTCAATCCACGCTCCTACATGAGGAGCGACACGGTCTAGGTCTATTTGACTCTCATTCCTTTGTATTTCAATCCACGCTCCCACATAGAGTGCGACGATTTGTCCATGTTTGATGCAGTAAGAAACCGATTTCAATCCACGCACTCACGTAGAGTGCGACTGCGTTCTTTTGAAAGTCGTGGCATATGGATTAATATTTCAATTCACGCACTCGCATAGAGGGCGACATGTAAGCTTTGTACTCACGTTTGCCGTCTGACTTATTTCAATCCACGCATTCACATGGAGTGCGAAGGTAGTGTCTTTAGTTACTCATACCCCTGTTTAATATTTCAATCCACGCACTCATATGGAGTGCGACCCGCAAAGGCCGCGCCGGACGACGTATTCCATGCTATTTCAATCCACGCACTCGCATAGAGTGCGACCATTATTCAAAAGGTCATTATCGTGGGGAATAAAATTTCAATCCACGCACTCGCATAGAGTGCGAATTTGGCTAAGTTGAATAATTGAGGCACATTCAAATTTCAATCCACGTACTCACACGGAGTGCGACAGTCAATCGTATCATCACCAGTTACGTCATTCGAATTTCAATCCACGCACTCACACGGAGTGCGACAGCGGAAAACAACATGACCTATGCTTTCTGCGTATTAATTCACTAGTTCTCCCTTAGGTATATTCTCGAATAGGTATGCGTTTATACTTGACTTTTCAAAACCGCCTTCACTCCTTCAGAGTTTCGACAAATTCTGAGGTGCGAATGACCCGGGTATTTCATGTGAGCTTGGCATTCGCACCAGCCCTATCCCCTATCTTACTCCACGGCATATATTCTGCAAAATGATTTTACTCATTCCTAGCTTCCAATGTTTATGTATTCCCTTTCGTCCGCTCAGCCTTTTCAATAGCTTGTATAAAACTTAGCGTAGGATTCTCTGTTCTAAAATCAACAGCCAGTTCGGATGAACCTCCAGTTTGCACCCAATCCCAATAATCCAATGTATCTACATTTTCCAAATAAAATCGCGATAACGCTTCGATTGGGTTTGTTTTATACAGAGCCTCGAATTCTAAAGTGGGTATTGGATCATTCAACATATACTCATTTTTCAGATCATATAACACTGTAAAAATGCTATAATGATTAACGTTAACAATAGTATTTATAAACTGATTGCATCTTCTTGGTGTATTTAAAATAATTTGCATGTCACTAACTAACGCTTTATCATCACAATTCAGGATCGCTATCAACTCTCGGGATGTAATATCAGGCTTATCAGGTGCTTTTTCAATAATCACTGTCCAAGGTGGGTACGCGCCCATTTTGAAAACCTTAATCGCATCTGTAACATGACAACCGATGGTCTGCCATTTGCGCCCCAGTGCATCAGTGAGGTGATAGTAATGAATGTTATCAGGTAATCCTTGAAGTTCTGGCCACACTATGTTTTTTCGTAATATTTCAAGAATAGCTTGAGTGTTAAGCTTACGAGGGCGACGTTTGGGCATAGAGCATCCTCCATTTGATTGCCTCAAGGGAACTGCACGTTTAAAGTTCAACTTCTATATCAACAATATACATTATGCACCTTTAAAGTGCAACCATTTTTATTTAGGAGGGGCCCTATGGAATTTGATAAATATACGCTACATTGTAAACTCGACCAAATTTTAAAGGTACACAATATCTCAGTACTAAAATTGTCCAATGAAATCGGACACCGAAGAACAACAATTATGGAATTAGTGCATAACACCAACATGGACAAGAAGAAAATATCGGCAGAGTTGATCATGAAGTTGTGTCTTTATTTTGAAGTCAGCCCTAACGACTTATTTGAGGTACGCCGAAAGAAATAGGATAAGATTTTATAAAAAAAGCACTGAGTCCTGCGGCTGCGCAGATATTCAGTGCTTTTACTTATGAGCAGGAGCTAACAAGAATCCTGTAAGTCAGATAAACAAAAAGCTGGGACCCAACCGTATTCGTTATTATCCGTTTTACAGGAAGTCCAATCATTTAAGTGCTTTAACCCCCAAAGTATTTCCCCTTGAGATTTAAATCCACGCACTCATGTAGAGTGTGACCGGACAAGCCCCGATTTATGCCTTCCAAATTAGATTTCAATCCACGCACTCGTGTAGAGTGCGACTTCCAGAGACCACCCGTCTCCTGCAAGCCATTCCCGATTTCAATCCACGCACTCGTGTAGAGTGCAACCGTGTCGGTCAATGTAGGCCCGGTAACCCTGGTATATTTCAATCCACGCACTCGTGTAGAGTGCGACCCCCTTGCCCTTTTGCTCAGGACCACTACTTATAATTTCAATCCACGCACTCGTGTAGAGTGCGACCAGGTATTGACTCATTCGATATAACCGGCTTCGCATTTCAATACACGTACTCGTGTAGAGTGCGACTTGGTGCTGTTGTTGCTGGAGGTATTTTGTTATGATTTCAATCCACACACTCGTGTAGAGTGCGACCAAAGTGTCTATTCCAAATTCCAACGTATTATGATTTCAATCCACGCACTCGTGTAGAGTGCGACCGGACAGCACCTTTTTCAAACACAGGTTTACGCCCAATTTCAATCCACGCACTCGTGTAGAGTGCGACACCTATGACGGCATGACTGACATACGTTACGCTATTTCAATCCACGCACTCGTGTAGAGTGCGACTCCACTTCAAAAGCATTCATCCAGTGAGGTATACATTTCAATCCACGCACTCGTGTAGAGTGCGAAGCGGAAAACTAAGAAGGAGAGATGATATGTCATTAACAATCAAACCACGCACTCGTGTAGAGTGCGAAGCGGAAAACAGCATAACCCATGCCTTTCCCATATCGTTTCAATTCTTTTCCCTTAATATTATATCAGATAAGTATGAATCACACCTTGACATTCAACTAGCACTATCAACCTGTCAGGAATTCGACAAATTCTGAGGTGCGAAACCCCCAGGGATTTCATGGGAGCTTGGCATTCGCACCGATTCTCTTTTTCTATTTTAATTCATCGCAAGTAATTCTGCATAAATATAAATCTCTCAATATTGTAGTTTTTTTGTTGTGTCCAAGGTATTACATGTTCATCAATCCATTCGCTATACTAGTGAAGGTACACGTACTAAGCTGAAACACATGAAGAGGAAGGGAATCTGACTCGATGAAAAAACTAATAGTAAGGTCCGTAGGTATTGTTGCCCTTTTAAGCTACATAGTGGGGTGTAACGCTCCTTATCAACTTCAAACTGCGGAGGCAAAAGCAGCGCCAACCCATACCCCAACACCGGAAGCCAAAGCAAATAACATTAATGCACTAATTCCGGCAGGTTGGCACATGTTAGAGCCAAGTCTGGGAGAGAAGGCTATCGCCAAAGGGGATTTGAATAAAGATGGTATCCCCGATCTGGCAATGGTCATTGAGAAAAATGCGCTCAAGGACGAGGCGTCTCCCCGGTCACTCTTAATCGCTTTTGGCAGCAAAAACAATTCTTATACCCTCTCGATCATCGCAGACAATGTCATTCTAAAAGCGGATGAGGGCGGGATATGGGGCGATCCTTTTGATAGCCTTACCATTAATCGGGGGTCTGTCTTGGTTAGCGATTACGGAGGGAGCAACTGGAGATGGTATAACAAATACAGATTCCGGTACCAGGATAAGGATTGGTTTCTAATCGGAGCGACAAGCGGAAGCTACTTCACCGGAGCAGCCACTATGGATCAAGCGGACGAGGATGATATCAATTTTTTGACCGGACAATTTATAGAGCGGAGAACGGACGAACAAGGAAATACCACAACGAAAAAAGGAACTCGGAGGAAAAAGCCTTTGATCCGCCTAACGGAGTTTAACCCGGAAAACGTGCAATAACCGAGGGACCCTAGCAAAACAAAGCGGACAACGCAGTTCTACTCAAGCGTGGTCCGCTTTATTGTGCTAACTAACCATTTTGCCGCATCCAGAAGGTCTTTCGCAATATAATCTGGTTCTGCTTGCTCATACCACAGGTGACGGTATTTATTCAAAGACTGCAGCCCCCAGCCTGTCTCTACCAGAATTCTTCTGGCCCCCACTGCTGCGGCTGCAAGCATATCAGTTGAACCCACATCGCCAATCACCGCACACCGGGTTAAATCTAATCCATGATCGGTTGCCGCTTGCAGAAGCATCCCAGGTTGCGGTTTGTGGCATACACAGCCGTCTTCAGGCTCATGAGGACATATGTATGCGGAATAGAATCCGTAACTGTCAAATTCATTCCTAAAGTCTAATTCTGTAGCACGTCCTTTAGATATGTTGTGTTGGTTCGTTAGGGCGATGATTGGGATTCCATATTTTTTGAATAATTGCAATGCTTCTAATGAGGATGGAAATAATTCAAAATTCCGGGGGTGAATGAAATGACCGTTCCCGCCCAAGGTTCCATCGCGATCGACAAATACAGCTTGCAGGGTCAAGCGGACTCACCTCTTCTTTCTGAAGAATCCAAAGCCACAACTAAAATCAAAACAACGATTACAAAACCTCTCATGGACATCACCTCGTTAGATACTTCAATCCGCGCACTCACGTAGAGTGCGACCTATCCCCGATGTACATTACATCATCCAGGACGTAATTTCAATCCACGCACTCACGTAGAGTGCGACGCGATTGGAAAAGCTTTACCGATCTGCCTCACTTGATTTCAATCCACGCACTCACGTAGAGTGCGACCTGCTGGCACGCTGCCAGACGCTGCTCAATGAGCTATTTCAATCCACGCACTTACGTAGAATGCGACCTACACCCTTATCCCTTGATTTCGACATTTTGTATTTCAATCCACGCACTCACGTAGAGTGCGACGGTTTTGTGTCTCAGGTTTTTAAGTGTCGTAATGTATTTCAATCCACGCACTCACGTAGAGTGCGACTGACCCTCCCTCCCGGAAGCTCATACTTGCCATATTTCAATCCACGCACTCACGTAGAGTGCGACAGCGAAAAAAAGCATAAACCATGCTTTCCCCGTATTAATTCACTATCTGGCTCCTAAGTCTATTCTTGAAAAGATATAAGACCACCCTTGACTTATCAAGACTACCCCCATATTTATAGACTTTCGACAAATTCTGAGGTGCGAAACTCCCGGGAATTTCATGGGAGCTTGGCATTCGCACCGGATCTCTTTTCTATTTTAATCTATCGTAAGTCATTCTGCATGACGCGATAAATTAGTGTATATTTAGTAATTCCCACATAATCATTCCGTTCTTTACTCGGTTCGTGTAAAATTCAATTTCTCCAAAACTCTGATAGATGGAATGTTATCGATAAGGCACTCGGCCACAATTTTTTGGACTTTTTTGAAGATAAGGCCATCATTAGAAAAATAATCTCATAATAAGCACGTAGCAGCCAAAGACAGTAAGAACCAGAGCAGTTAATTTAAATAGGGGCTTTAATTTAAAGAATATCAATATAAATTCACTCCTCATTAAATTTGATTACGAAATGTTATGTTCAAAATTTATCCGGATTTTTAATTCTAATGGAGGCTACTTCTCCGCACTTTTTACAAAATGTATAGATAACCGGGGAGCCAAAGGAAAAGGTTTTACCGATCGGCATCACTCTAGCATCCACTGCATTCACTTCACCTTTTACAAAGGTAGTACTTCCACATGCTTTGCAAGTTAAATTCTCTTGATTCGTCATATATTAATACTCCCACCAAACGTAGTATGTGCCTAGCAGCTCTGTAAGCTGGTTGATCGTGGCGAGGCAGTCTTCCGAATACTCAGTAGTTACAACACCTTGGATAAGCGGCATTGCGAGATAGAGCTTACTCAGCACTGCCGTTTCCACTGGAAAAGCAGGCTTTGCCCGCGACATGCGAATTCGCCATGATTCCATGAGTAACTTCTCATACTCTTCCCGTGTGTCTGGATCACTACAAAGCAACTGCTCAATATGCGTATCCGTCATGATCGGCAACTTTGCTGCTTCAATTTCATCCTTATGTACTAAGCGGCCAGCCAGTTTCCTCATTATCGCGTTTACGCCGATATTAGCCGGGGAAGCGTGCATACGGGCTTCTTCCCATATAAGCTCAGTGATACGCTTGCCGGCTTCCAGTGTGAACTGGAGATTTCCATTTCTATAGCTCATCGCTTCTAAAAGTTCCCCAGTCGAAATAGTCAGATAACCGCCGACAAATGCACTTCTGACCCAGGAGTCCAGGTGATCTGCATGAAGAATTCCGTCCTTGTTCCTCAATAGGCTCCGCTTTGATCCATCTATATAGTCCATAACATCAGTTGTACGAATATTCGCACGGGCTAGGATGTCAACGATCTCCTGTGAAAACACGGCCTCCCGCGTCCATTCATGATGATCCACGCCTGGAAGGGATTCTAGTGTATGACTAAAAGGCGCATGCCCGATATCATGCAGCAATGCAGCTGCCCGCAACGTATGATTATCCGGCTCAAAATGCGCTGTAAGCGCAAATACACCCAACGTATGCTGTAAGCGGCTGTAGGTATGGTGGGTATTAATGAAAGAAGCTCCGCCATGCCGAATGTAATGAAGCCGCCGCACCTTCTTGCTTCGGAGCAGCGCTTTTTCTTCATCGGTGAGCTGAATCTGTAACTTCCATAGAGGTTCATAAATTTCATCTAAAGCACCATCAAGTCTTAACCGAAAGTCCATTCCAAGGTTTCCTCCTGGGTTCTCCTTTATTCTTCAACCTCAAATATTGAATCAATGATGATTGGAAAATTGTCTCTTACCGAAACAGCTCCAAACACTGATCGCGCATGGACACCCTTTTCTCCGAAAACATCCAGCATAAGATCAGAACAGCCATTTAACACTTTATGATGTTCTTCAAAATTAGCAAAATTTCAATGATTATACTACCCTATGAGGTAAGGATCAACAATCAGTCTAGCAATGCTTCAATCGCTGACTGTATTTCAAATGGCTCCGTCGTTGTTTCGTACCTACCCTGTACTTGTCCGTTCCGGCCGATCAGAAATTTTGTAAAATTCCACTTGATCCCATGCCCTGCGTATAGGTCAGGATACTTTTCTTGCAGGAAATTCTGCATCCATTTACCGTTCACAGTCTGGGTATCGAAGCCTTGAAATGGCGCTTGCTTCGTTAAAAATTCAAATAATGGATGCGGGTTCTGCCCCCTAACCTCCACCTTCTCAAATAACGGAAATGTCACTCCAAAGTGTCCCTCACAGTATTCCTGCACTTCTGAGTTGTTCCCTGGCTCTTTCTCATTGAACTGGTTACAAGGAAAACCGAGGATTTCAAAACCCTGCTCTCTGTGATTGTCATAAAGCTTCTGAAGATCAGCGAATTGGCGAGAATAACTGCACTTACTGGCTGTGTTTACAATAAGGAGTACTTTTCCAAGGTATATTGATAAATCAATGGTCTTCCCGCTGATCTTGGTTACCTGAAAATCATATATAGACATCAGATCATTCCCCTTCGTTATGATAAACACATCATAGGTTGTTATCTCTTATTGGTCTAATATATAGATGCAATTATATTTATAGGAAGAATCAATATACCATCCGCAATCGAATACTAATTCGTTGTCATACGCTTATTTTCTGAATCTTCGAGCGGGATATATAATATACCGGACCCATTATTTCGATTTTGCCGTCTTTTACACGAATCGCGCTCTCCTGCTCTGCCGCATATACATCGATCTCCTCCGATAAGGGGAACAGGTAGCCTTGAACGAACGAGGTGTAGTCGCGTTGCGAGTGTGATTCATAGGCAAAAGGATCAAAGCCCAACCCATTCTGAATCGTATCTATTTCAACTGTATGAGCGGCGTTACGCGAGGTTACCCATTTGGCAGACATGTTCAATGCACCGGCGCTGGCCCCCAAGATAACGGCTTTGCTGTTCTTAATTACATCCGTTAATTCATATTCCGCCAAAAACTTGTTCTGCTGAACAGGATCTCCGCCGCATAAAAAAATGACCGAAGCGTTCTGAATCCATTGCCGGGCCTCTTCCTTCTGCATGCGGTAATCGATGAAATGCTTCTCCTTAAACATAAGATTAGCCTGATGGAGCCATGTCCATTCCGTTATATCCTCAAAGTTAATCTGCCCGTCTTCATAATTAGACGGTTGAGCGCTAATCATAACAAGCGATTGTCTGTCTTGTAGATCCTCCTGCAACCACTTAACCAGCTTATCTGGGAAAAAATCATTAAACCAACTGAAATAGTAGTGAGTACTCAAGCTTCATTACCTCCATATGTATGATTTGCCCCGTTAAAGCAGTTTAATTTAGCTTCAGCTGTCAGCAGTGCGCTGGTAAGAGTAAGATTTTTTCTGTCATTCATACCCCGCAATATCGCTTTCCATACAATGGATCAGCTCCTCCAGGTAGTAGAGAAGCAGCGACTACTTTAAGAGAAAATAGCAATGTAGCCAGCCATGACGATCCGAAACATCTCATTCCATTGTTATTCCAATCCACGCACTCCACACGGAGTGCGACATCGACTTCCAGAATCCCTGCCTTGGTTTCAATTATTTCAATCCACGCACTCCACACGGAGTGCGACGATTGACTCGCATGATTGGTGTGTGACGCTAAGATTTCAATCCACGCACCCCATACGGAGTGCGACATTAAAGACTTGCTTGCTGGAGAACGGAGATGGAATATTTCAATCCACGCACTCCATACAGAGTGCGACGTAGTCAAGCTGCAATACGGCCAGTATTCTCGTATTTCAATCCACGCACTCCATACAGAGTGCGACTTGTGGACTCACAATCGTTCATTTGTCACGATATATTTCAATCCACACACTCCATACGGAGTGCGACATGCAAAAGCCTGGCATAGCTTATGACGAGGCAATATTTCAATCCACACACTCCATACGGAGTGCGACGCAGCCGGGTACGGTCACCGTAGTACACTGTCTCATTTCAATCCACACACTCCATACGGAGTGCGACGGAAAATGCGGAGCCAGGAGTTACAGCGGCACATATTTCAATCCACGCACTCCACACGGAGTGCGACTTAATCCCGGTTTGTTTGATACACGCGCCGTTGTTGGTATTTCAATCCACGCACTCCACACGGAGTGCGACATTCCGCAGCAGCATCGTCTGGAGTATCCATCGTATTTCAATCCACGCACTCCATACAGAGTGCGACTAACCCGCTTGGTCAGCCATTCGCGGATTTTATGCATTTCAATCCACGCACTCCATACAGAGTGCGACGGGCCAGTCTTATGCGCTGCATATCGGACGGATAGTATTTCAATCCACGCACTCCATACAGAGTGCGACTATTGCCGCCCGGAACTACCCGGATGGGCAATTTATTTCAATCCACGCACTCCATACAGAGTGCGACGAGCTTAGGGGAGATTGCAATAAGGCTCTCAAAATTTCAATCCACGCACTCCATACAGAGTGCGACTCGTACAACCCTAATGGCCCTTGCCAAAAAAATATTTCAATCCACGCACTCCATACAGAGTGCGACTGCTTCGGCTGGATTACTGACGGTTAATAGTGTTAATTTCAATCCACGCACTCCATACAGAGTGCGACAGCGGAAAATAGCATAACCCATGCTTTTTCCGTATTAATCCTGCAGCTCTTCCCTAACTCTATTCTTGAAAAGGTATAAGTCTAACCTTGACTTTTTAAGATGCCCCTCAATTTCTTAGGGATTCGACAAATTCTGAGGTGCGAAGGACCCGGGGATTTCATGGGAGCTTGGCATTCGCACCGGCTCTTGTTTCTATTGTACCTCTTCGCCTAAATTCTGCATAATCATAAACTTCTCAACACTGTAACGACCAATAACAAGACATAGGGAGGTTGAAAATCCCTCTTACTTAAGATCCGGTTCACCGCGCTGGTTGAAGGAGCAAGTTTTAGGCTATCATCGTGTAATTCTCTTTTGTAAAAAGAACGTTCAAAACATCCCATGCTCCATATTTAGGGTGTGTCTTATCCCATCGGAACAGTTAATTTCTTGCCCATCCTTTAGCCTGCTCCCGGACCAATGAGAGAAAGGCTGCCGCCGCCGGCGACAATGCCTCCTGCTTCCGGGTACAGACAGCAATCGGATTTAGCAGCGAAGTGCCCTTAACCATCACACGCTCCACTTCCCCGCGTTCCACATTGTCCCTTACCGCCAGGGAGGAGATGAAGATGGCTCCGTAGCCCGCGATGACGGCCCGAACCATCTCGTTCACCCCATTAAATTGTAGACCGACCTTGGGAGGACTCACGTTCAAAGCCCGGCATAAAGAGAAGAGACGCTCCCGGGTAGAACTTCCCTCTTCACGCAGAATGAAGGGAACCTTCATCATCTCCGCTAAAGTAATTTCCTTTCCGCCGTATGGATGGTTTCTCGGGACGATGAACCAGAGCTCATCCTCCAGAAGCTGCTCCCATTCAATACCCGGTTGCTCCTCCCAGCCACCTCCGTATACGGCTACCTCGGCATCGTACTGTAGCAGCCCCTCCACCGCTTCCCGAGAATTCGCAGTATTCAAGACCACCTCCACGGAAGGATGCTCCTGCTTGTAGAGTGCCAGCCATTCCGGCAGCAGCAGATTGGCGGGCAGATAGGTGGCGACAATCCGCAGGATTCCGCTGAACCCGGCCTTGTATTCACGGACTGCCTCATCCAGCTCACGCTCCAATGCAAACAATCGTTTGGCATGACTGGCCAGCATCTGTCCCGCATCGGTCACTAGAATGCCACGCCCCTTGGGGGCTAACAGCTGTATGCCTAATTCCTTCTCCAGGTTGCGTACCTGGGCCGTAACCGCAGGCTGGCTGATCCGTAGTTCCTCCGCAGCACGGGTGACTCCGCCTTTTTCAGAGATGGTGTGAAATATTTTAAGGGCATGAAGATTCATAAGATGACCTGCCTCCTACATCAAAATTGATGAAGAACGAAATTATATATATTTTTCTGATGAATCATTATGCTTTATTGTAAGGATAAGGGAAAATTTTCACAAGATTAAATAATTTATCGATGAAGGAGAGAATTTCATGAGCAAAACAAAAATCGTCTGTACCATCGGCCCCTCCAGCGAAAGCCCCGAAATGCTCCGTAAGCTGATCCAAGCCGGTATGAATGTCGCCCGCCTGAACTTAGCTCACGGTGATCTGGAGGAGCACACAGAACGCATCCGCCACATCCGGGAAGCAGCCAAGGAACTAAACCAATATGTGGCCGTCCTGCTCGACATCAAAGGTCCGGAAATTCGTATCGGCAAAATGGCCTCGGACTACGTGGAATTGGTACCAAGTGAAACTGTGATTCTGACCACAGAGGAAGTGCTCGGCACGAAGGACCGCATCCAAGTCACCTATAAGCAGTTGCCCCAAGATGTGCAGCCCGGTAGCAGTATCCTGATCGATGACGGTCTAGTCCGTTTGGAGGTCGTAAAGTCCGAAGGTACCGAGATCACCTGCCTCGTTAAGAACGGCGGCAAGCTGAAGCCGCGCAAGGGCGTCAACGTTCCCGGCATCAAAACCAGTCTTCCTGGCGTAACCGAGAAGGACATCCTGCATATCAAATTCGGTGTTGAGCAGAATATCGACATCATCGCTCAATCCTTCGTCCGCAAAGCTGCAGATATTCTCGAGATTAAACATATTCTGAGTAAACACAAGGCCGACCATATCCAAGTCATCGCCAAAATTGAAAATGACGAGGGCTTGGAGAACCTGGACGCCATCCTGAGCGTAGCCGACGGACTAATGGTTGCCCGCGGCGATCTGGGCGTGGACTTGCCGGTGGAAGATGTGCCGCTGGTTCAAAAAGACATGATCAAGAAGTGTAATCTGGCCGGAAAACCCGTTATTACCGCCACTCACATGCTGGAGTCCATGCAGATGAACCCGCGTCCGACCCGTGCAGAAGCAAGTGACGTCGCCAACGCTATCTTCGATGGCACCGATTCCGTCATGCTGTCTGGTGAATCTGCCGCAGGTAAGTACCCGCTGGAGTCCGTCGAGACTATGGCCCGCATCGCCGCCCGCGCTGAGTCCGTCCTGGGGAGCTACGGCCGCTCCAACTGCAAGAGTAACGAGACTGGCACCAACGTGACCGGCGCCATCGGCGAATCCGTTGTCCGCACTGCCCTCGCGCTCTCCGCCAAGGCTATTCTCGCCCTGACCGAAAGCGGCTTTACCGCCCGGATGATCGCCAAGCACAAGCCCGCTGCACCGGTCATCGCCGTATCCACTAAGGAGAGCGTGCTGCATGCCCTTTCCTTGACTTGGGGTGTAATTCCGCTGCTCCGCGACGAGTCTGCTTCCAGCACAGATGCAGCCATAGCAACCGCCGTTGAACTAGCAAGGTCAGCCGGATACGTACAAAATGGCGACTTGGTCCTCATCACCGCCGGTGTCCCTGCAGACTGTACCGGAACCACTAACCTGCTGCGGGTTCACCGAGTAGGCGAAGCGCTCTAAAAACAAAGACATCCGAAGCAGGAGCCTACCGCACCTTTATGGATGTCTTTGTTTTACCCTACGTCCCTAAGGAGCTTGTCGGTGATTATCCCGCTTGGACGGTTTACCGCGTTTACTATTCAACTAATTGAGAGTCATAGCAATTGTTACAGATTGCAAGGATAGAGTATAACGAAAGGGGATTTAGATTAACAAGCTCCAGGAGTGCGATTATTCGTTGCTTACCGCAAGCACTAACGAGTCAAGATTTAAATCCATGCGCTCTACACGGAGTGCGACACGCTCATTGATCAGCTGGAGTGCCCAGAGTGGGATTTCAATCCACGCACTCCATACGGAGTGCGACGCCCAGGCGGTTAGGCTAAAACTCTCCGCATAGGAATTTCAATCCACGCACTCCATACGGAGTGCGACTGCCTATGGTGAGGCGTGAGAGTGACCCGGACAGATTTCAATCCACGCACTCCACACGGAGTGCGACAGCGGAAAACAGCATAACCCATGCTTTTTCCTTATTAATCCAGCATCTCTTCCCTAACTCTATTCTTGAAAAGGTATAAGTCTAACCTTGACTTTTTAAGATATCCCTCGATCTCTTAGGGATTCGACAAATTCTGAGGTGCGAAGGACCCGGGGATTTCATGGGAGCTTGGCATTCGCACCGATTCTTGTTTCTATTGTACCTCTTCTCCCAAATTCTGCACAATCATAAACCGCTCAACACTGTATCGACCAATAACAAGACTTATTACTAGGAATATTACTCTACACGACAAATAGCCTGACCGCATACTTATGTGTGCAAGGCCGGCTATTTGTGTTCACACTCTGAACCCTGGTGCGTTGCATAAGTAACTGCTCTGCAGTAGTCCTGCCACCATACAAGGGAGGTGATCGCAATACTTGGACGGTCTCCCTACAGAGCAATCTTCTCTCTTTAACGGACTCAGAGGCTCTTATTTCGCGGAAAACCCACCTTTATCCGCTTTCGCGGACTCCAGGGCCCTTATTCGCCACTTTATCGCCTGAAGAGGACGCGCAGAGATACAATAAGCGCACCACAGTCCGCCAGGCAGCAAAAAACATCACTTCCTTGGAAATAGCGGCACTCAGGTCCGCTAAGGAGCTGAGCAGACACTCCCGCTCCACGTGCGACAGGCATTCCTCACCAACTGGATGCAGTTTCGCGGCCCTCCTGGAGCACTAGCAGCCTTGCTCTCACCACAGGCGAGAGCAAGTATCCCTTGCCCGCCCATCAGCCATTCACCACCAGCTAGATACTCTCTAGCTGCACGCCTCAAGCATTCATCAACACCTGAATGCGCTCCACGTCCTGGCTGAATTTTTTGGCCAGGCGGGCTTTGCCGAGGTTGGACTTCACGATCTTTTGCATGCGCTTGTCGTTCGTTACAGCGAACTTGGCGAGCATGCGGAAGCCGACTTCGGGGGCGCGCTCGACGAATACGCTGAGCGCATATTCCAGACCTTTGGAGAGGACGCGGAATTCTTCCGCGCCGTAGCGGGTCTGTCCGGCGGCAATGGTATCCAGGATCTCCTCGGATAGCTCCAGCGCATACAAGACATTAGCCTGCTCCTTCAGCATCGGCGGATGAGCCAGGGCAGCGACGAAGGCCCGTTGCTCCAGCGCGTTAGCCGTGCCTTTCATGCCATCGAACAACGCCCGGAGCACGCCGAAATCCTGCTCCCCGATGCGCTGCAGCGCCATCGCTGCCGCCTCGCGCATCCGCCAGCGGCCATCATTCATCGCCGCCCGGCAACGCTCCAGAATGGTCTCCTGGCGGGCAGGCTCCGCATAGCGGTAATAGCTGCCCATCGCCTGGAGCGCGCAGAACGGCAGGAACTCGCGGGGATCATCCGTAGGCGCTTCCGCCTCTGTCTTGCCCGTCCACTGCACAAGCAGCTCCCAGGCTTCAATGGCGACCCAATCCGATGCGAAAGCATCCGCGAAGGTGGAAGCCGCGCCCAGATTCGCCCGGGGTCCCGGCAGGTTCGACTCGCCCATGAGACGCTGCTCCAGTTCCCCGAACCTCCCGGCCTCCTGAAGATCCTCATAGAAGACGTTTTTGGTTACTTTACTATTCATCTCAGTACCCCTCCATCATTTTGGAAAAGCCATCTTGATCTGCTCCTCGCAGAACTCCTTACATACATTGTTGCCCCAGAACAACCCGTGGAAACGCGTCAGCGCGATGGTGTCCTCGCGGATCTCGACCAGCCCTTCCTTCACGAACTTGTCGAACAGCTCCGGGAAATGCTCCTCCGGGAAAACGCCGAATTTGCGGCGGAACTGCTGGCGGTCAATCGCTGTACGGCGCAGGCCCATCGCCAGGAACTGGTTGGGCAGATCCTCTGCCTTCACTTCGTAGCCTAAAGCAATGGGGAGGTCGCCGGATGTAATCTTTTTCACATATTCAGGGAGCAATTTCACATTCTGGTAGGCATAGCCGCCCACATCGCCGAACGCACCCAGCCCCACAGACAGCAGGTCCAGGTAATCGTCGAAATGCTTGCGGCTATACACATGATGGCCTCCCGGCCGGACGAAATCATAAGTGGATTCCACCGAATAGCCCTGCGACTCCAGGTAACGGCAAGCCTCTATATACATCTGCTGCTCCAGCTCAAGTCCGCCGCAGGCCGGAAGCTCGCCGCTGGCAATGCGCTTCGCCAGACCGAAGCCGGGAATGATCTTCAGCGGAAATAGTGTGACATGACCGATCTCCAGCTCCACTACTTTCGCCAGATCCTCCAGCCATTCCTCCATTGTCTGGCCCGGCAGATTGTACATCAGGTCCAGGCTGACGTTCGCGATACCCGCCTCTCTGGAATCCTGAATACTCCGCAGTGAATCCTCACCGGTCTGAAGCAGCCCGAGGCGTCTGCCCAGCTCATCGTTGAACGTCTGCACCCCGAGACTGATCCGGTTCACGCCAAGCGCCTGAAGCAGCTTCAGCTTGGCAGCGGTGAACGAAGCGGGATTGCCCTCGAATGTGATCTCTTCAATATTATGCATAGGCAGTGTGGCCTGTAGCTGCTCGAATAATGCGGTAATCTCTTCCTCGTCCAGCACGCTCGGCGTCCCGCCGCCGATATAGAGCGCCTCCACTGAGCAATTGCGGATCTGCGGCGTCATCCCGTACATCTCCAGCTCGCGGAACAGCGCAGCCAGATAATCCTTGCGGGCTCCCTGCTCATTGAACGCCTTGGGGTACGGGCAGAACGGGCAGATGGAGTCGCAGAAGGGAATATGTACATAGACCAGCTTGGAGCTTGCCGCGGTTTGATTCAAGTTCATGAGAGACGGCAGCCGTTTGCTGTCCTCTGGCGACACCGGAGTGTTCCCCATGGGATAATGCCCTATCCCGATCTCCCGGAACGGGTACACAGGCTTGTTCATTCTATCAAGTCCTTCCTCCAATTGAATTCATAAGCATATCCTTATAGATGTGGCGTGATACGGACAGAGCATCGGTGAGCAGGTCAGCGCTATATTCCTTGGACTGGTAATAGGCCGGAAAAAGCAAGTTATCCTCAGCCCTGATCACCTGCTCCTGTAGAGCGATATTGTAGAGTGCGGTGTGAGGGTAGACACGGATGCCTTGGCTGGCCAAAATATACACAGGGTTCAGCTGATTGACCACCTCTACCGTCTCCTGCACCGTCTCCACATTCTCTCCCGGACCGCCGAACAGCAGCGATACCGAATAGGGAAGCTGATAGTGCTCCAGCAGGCGTCCCAGCTCAACAAGCTGCTCCGGGGTGAATTGCTTGCCCATCCGCCGGAGCATCTGCCGTGAACCCGAGTCAGCCCCGATGTCTACGAAGCGGCAGCCGGTCTCCTTCAGCGAGCGGATCAGGTCCTCGGTAATATGGGCCGGAGTCAGGGCGCAGCTCCATTCCAGCGAGGGGCTTGTGCTGCCGATCAGCCTGCAGAACTCTACCGTCTCCTCCACCTCATGATTGAACACCCCGTCTACAAAAGTGATATTATGCACCTGATAGTCATTCTCCAGGATCTTCATATCTTCGCTGAACTGCTCCGCAGGAATCCGGCAGGCGCCGGAATTCATATAGCCCTCCGAGCAATAGATGCAGTGCCGGCTGCAGCCTCTGGAGGCCTGATAGCCCATCGAGGCTTTTTTGATGCGGGGGTTGGGGATAAAATACTGCGGAGCGAACAGCGGCTTCGGCGGAATACGGCTGTACACCGGATGATAGGCGGGATCTGCATTACGTACCGTACCTGTCTCCGGGGCCTGCCCCCGCTCGATCTCACGGGCCAGCCGCACCGCTTCCGCTTCGCCCCCGCTCCCCTTGATGCCGTAATCCGCCCCCAGCTCCTTCACCAGCTCGCCCGGCATCACCAGCATTGCAGCCCCGCCAAGCAGTACCTTGGCTGAACTGCAAGTACGGCATACCTGCATGACTTGCTGTAAGAAAGAGAGATAGCTCTCCGGCTGCTGGATCACCTGATTATCGATATTGCGCACCGAGAGGCAGATCAGATCCGCTCCGGTGTCCCGCAGCTCCTCGCGGAGTGCCTCCAGCGGCTCAGCCACAAAGGCCAGATCCAGAAAGCGTGTCCTGAATCCGGCAGCGGTCAGAGCCGAGTAGACCATTCCCGCTCCGACGGGAAGGACCGGCAGCGGCTTCAGCAGTGTATTCGTAGACACCACCAGTATTCTCATGCTTCACTCCACCCTGTCTTCCTCATTCAAATGAACATCCAGTCCGGGTTACGCTCCCGGTACGGCGCACAGATGCTGTTCGCCTGCTCCAGACTCAGCTGCGGGGACATGAAGAACTTCGGATGAAGCAACTCATCCGGCTCCGGCGAACCTACATAGCTGTACATATCGGTGGACGGCAGAATACGGATGCCGAACAAGCCGAAGATGCGCTGCACCGCAAGCTCCTCCATCAGATCCAGCGTCTCGTGCAGGGTCTCCGGCGTCTCCTCCGGCCCCCCGATCAGCAGGCAGAAGCTGAAGTCCAGCTCCTGATCGCGGCAGAGCTGGACCACCGTCCGGATCTCGGCCTGCCGGAAGTTTTTCTTGAACGACCTGAGGCAGATATCGCTGCCTGAATCAATGCCGAACTCCACCTCCGTACACCCGGCCTGCTTAAGCAGACCGGCGAACGCTGCCGTGAAGAACCTCGGATTCAGGAAGCAGCCCCAGGATAACGGAAGTGTCCGCCCGATCAGCTCCCGGCAGATCTCTTCGGCATGCTCCAGCGGATAGTTGAACACACTGTCCACGAAATCAAAAGAACCGATATCATACTGCACCACCATCTGCTCAATCTCATCGGCAATCCTCTTAGGCGACCGCAGGCGGACGGCCCGGCCCTCCAGTGACGGGTAAGCACAATAGGTGCAGCTTAGCGCACAGCCCCTTTTAGTCAATACATTATGGCGGACCCTCCGCTCCACATCATAGCTGTGCAGAAATCCGCTGCGGCTGGGGAAATACTCCTGATCCAGCTGCTCAGGCGCATACGGTGACCAGTAATTCCATTCCCCGGCCCCTGTTCTGAACATGAGCCCGCTTACTGCGGACGGCACCTGCCCCGCTTCCAGCTGGTCCAGCAGCTCCACGATACTGTCACAGCCGTCACCGACAATGCCGTAATCGGCTCCCGTCTCCTGCAGCCACTGCCTGGGCAGGAGCGAGAAGCCCGCCCCTCCCAGAATGATACTGGCCCTGCTATTCCATTCCCGGACCCAATCCACCATCAAGCAGACCTGATCCACGAAGCTCCGGGGATACTGCATGCAGCAATTATCCAGGTTACGGATCGACAAGCCGATGTAATCGGGCGCATAGGCGTTAAGGTAATTCGTAACGGCCTCCCGGGTATAATCCAGCTGGGTCATGTCCAGCATGCCTGCCTCCCAGCCGGAAGCGACAAGACTGGCGTGAATATAGCTAAGACCCAGCGGGAATACAGGCGGCCGCTTCTCCGTATTCGCCGAGATCAGCAGCACTCTGCCCATGCTCACTCCCCCTTAAGAAAAGTGAGCGTGGCAGCAGCTACATCCCCGCCCGCCTCAAGAAACATAAAATGTCCGGCGCCTGGAACCGTATGCATCCGGGAGTCCGGCAAATACCGGTTCAGCTCGAGCGCCTTGTGCAGCGGCGTAATCCGGTCCGCTTCCCCGGTGATAATCAGCGATCTCTGCCGGATGCCCTGCAGGACCGGCCGGAGATCGGGATGCTTAATCTGAATCATCAGACGGTGGGTCGCAGCAGGCAGCCGGGACCAGCCCTCCAGAATCTGCTGCTGAACCTCCTCATGGCCCTCGGTGAAAAAATACGGAACCGCCGCCGCATTCGTCTGCCGCACAGTATCCGGCGTGATCTCTTCCCCGTGCTCCGGCCGCTTGAACGGAACCGCGAAGGTGGCGGCGGCCCCCATTAATACCAGCTTCTTCACCCGGTCCGGCTCACGCGCGGAGAGCAGCAGCGCAAGCGTGCTGCCCAGGGAATGCCCGATGATTGAGACCTGCTTCAGCCCCTGCTCATCCAGCAGCCTGAGAATATCATCGACCATATCCTCCAGGGTGAAGGCCGGACCGTCGTATTCCGACTGGCCGTGTGCGCGCAAGTCCGCGCACAGCACCTGATAATGAGGCGTAAGCGCCTGGGCCAAATCCCGGAAGACGAGCGAAGAGTCACGGTTGCCGTGCAGACACAGCACGGCATCCCCTGTACCCTGAATAGTGTGATGTAAAGGTATCCCTTTAGTCTTCAACATGTAATTTGTATCCTCCCTTGAACTTCCCGGCCGGGCCGCTCATACGACAGCTTCCTCCAGATAGTCCACGACCCGGTCTATCTCCCGGCCGTCTGCTTCATCCACTGCAAACAACCGCCATTCCCCGGGGCTTCGGCCTACCAGAATGGCCGGCTGTCCGGGCGCCAGGGTGCAATGCGAGGCCAGCTTATCCTCCCAGTCATAGTACAGCGCGAAGCCGGGAACGGTCTGACTTGTCTTCTCCTTTACGAATTCATGAGTGATAAAGTGGGGCAGCTGCCCCACTCTTGCAATCAGCGCACAGTCTGCGGTCCCGCCGAACTGCTGCTCCAGCCGCTCCAGCAGCGGCCCGCAACGGAGGCTGGCCTGCTGATCGCCGATAACGAAGATGCGCGGCTGAATCGAAGCCAGTTCACCGAGCGTAACCTCCTCATCCCGGACATCCTGCACAGTGAAGGCAGACCAGACTTCAGCCTGCACCCCGCGTTCCAGATTCTGCTCCATAGGTTCCTGGCTCCGCTCCATAGGTTCCTGCCCCCCGCTTCCCTGCCCTTGCCCTGCCCCCGACTGCCCGGGAAGGTCGAAGTAAGAGAAGCCCAAGGAGGAGGCCACCCGCATCCCGACCGCCCGGGCCATCATCTTCGCCTCTTCCGCTTCTTCAATCGGCTTGCTCCAGGAGCGCTTGCGGATACCCGGCTGGCCGTCATATTCAATCAGGCTGATGCCTGCGCTGGCAATCATCGACAGCTTAATCGCCGTGAAGCAAGGCATCAGCGAGGCCAGCGCCCATTCATGCCCCGGGCCCGCTGCAACAACAATCTGTCCGGCGACCTTGCCCTTGAACGCTTTGCCCTTCACTCCGGCCACCCGGTCATAATTGTAGTACTCGAAGTCCAGATCCTCGTCACTGCACGGCTCGCAGCGGTCGATCCAGTTCTTCCAGACAGCCGGGAGCGAGAGCGCATAGACCGGAGAGGCGAAGACGAACCCGTCCGCCTCCTTCAGCTTGTCGTACAGCTCCGTCAACTGGTCCTCCGGGTCCTTCAGCAGGTGGCAGTGCTTGCCGTTCATGCAGTTGCCGCAGCCGTCACAGGGCAGAATGTTGTAATCATTCAGCCGCAGCAGCTCCGTCTGTACCCCCTGCTCCGCTGCGGCTTCAAGCGCAACGGAGAGCAGATATTCGCTGGAGCTGTGATGCTTCTTCATAGACCCGGCAAGCCCGATGATCTTCTTCATCCGGCTGCCTCCTCTAAGTCCAGCTCGGCCGTATCAAAGCCCAGTGCACGCAGATCGCTAAGCGCGAACATCCGGAAGTCTGCCGGGGTGCATAGTACATTGGCCTTGGCCACATCCTGCCTTAAGACCTCAGCACTTCCACGCGCCGCTGCCAGCTCCTCGGACTTCTTACGGATCTCAGGCCCGGCCATATCGCGGATGAACTCGGGCTTGCGCCCAATGACCGCACCCAGAAGACTCTCGCCCTCCGTGCTCCAGACTGCCTTCGCCCCGGCCGCTGACTCGAAGAAGCTTCCCGAAGCGAGCGCCGCGAACAGCTGCTCAAATTCCTTCAGCGCCTCATCCCCCGGCTTCGCCATGGATACCGTCCGGCTGGCCCATTCGGCACAGTAGCCACACTTGTCACAGTCCATCCGGTCGCAGCGCTTCGAGCGGAAGCCCTCCAGAAAGCCCTCCAGACTCTCGTTGTCGATGCTGGCCTGGAAGCTGAACAGCAGGCGGTAGACCTGTCTCATTTTGTCAGACGGTGCGAAATCCTCCTTGATGTTCTTGGAGAAGTTCGGCATTTCGAAGTCGGCCTCCGCCATCCGTGAATTAAGCAGGCTAAGCAGGTTCCCCTCATACTTCCGCTCGGAGTAAGACTGCGCAGTAGCCGCAATCTTCTCCGTGGTCTTCATACGCTCGGTCAGCTTGAACTTGTGGTAGCCCAGCTCCTCATAGACATACATGTCCTCCGGGCGAATCCACTGCGACTTCAGCAGCTCCTCCGGGTGCTGGAGCTTACGCTCCGTACAGCGCAGCATATAATAATCCAGCGCGAAGCCGTCAGTCACATGGTTGCACTGTGAGGCGTGACTCTGAAAGTTCGCATGATTCTGGCGCATCGGGCAATCCAGCATACAGTCATTGGTCGCAATGAGCTGATAGTCGCAGCGGGTATTCTTGCGCAGGCTCTCCAGGAAGGCGAAGTCACGGTTGCGGCTCTCGGGCAGGGTGATTTCGCTGACGCCTTTTTCCTCGAAATACTGGGCTTGTCTCAGCGTGTTCACATTGGCAAAGGTAGACAGGCTGATCTTCACATCCGGCAACGCAGTACGCACCATATCAATCAGCATCGGGAGCGATACCGTCACATACTCCGGCTGCAGCGTGCCGATCCATTCCAGCAGCTCGCGCAGGCGGTAATGGAAATCCTTGGTGGTCTCCAGGTTATCCAGACAGGTAGCGTTCAGCAGATAATTGAACTTGAACCCGTAGGCATGCAGCAGCTTCACATGCTCCTCCACTCTCACCCGGTCTATCGTGGGCAGTGCAAAGGTCGGTCTTCCGCCGCCCACCAGATCAGAGGACAGCTTGCCATAGAAAACATCCACATGTGAATCCTTCAGCAGGATGGGCAACCGGTCATCAAAGTTCGTGCCGACAGACAGCTTCATCCCTTCAGCTCCTCTCCGGCAGCCTCAGCCGGCTTTTGTCCGCGTGCCAGCTTCACACGGCTCTCGAAGGTCTGCTGGTTCGCTTCCGAGAAGAACTCCTTGCAGACGTTGTTGCCCCAGACAATACCTCTGGCGGACAGGCGGATCTCATGCTCATCCGTTTCCAGCAGGCCTTTGGCTACCAGCTCATCGATCGTCTGACCGAAGACTTCTTCCGGCTGATATCCGAACATACCCGCGAAATCCTTCCGCTTCACCGACAGCATCCGCAGACCCTTGGCCATCATGCCGTGCATCGCTTCCAGATCATCCGCCTGGCTGGCGATGAAGACGGACAGGAGCTGCTGCTGGAGCCGGTCGCTGTAATCCTGGATATCCCCCTGGTTGATATACATCAGCTTGTTGACGTACCCGAAGGCCGCTGGACCGTGCGCGAACAGATCCTTTTGCTGGGTATAGTACAAGAGGACATGCCGGTCCTCGAAGCCCGGCTTGGCGAAATCCCACACGCTGTACTGGACATAGCCTTCTTCCTGAAGCAACCGCTTGGCTTCCAGATACATATCCACTTCCAGCTCGACACTGCCGGTAGGCGGAATCTTGCCTTCCTTGATCATTTTGAACAGTGCAGTGAACGGTACTACACACAGAGAAAATACCGTGATATGGTCGATGCCGAGCCGCACCGCCGTACGGACGTCCTCCAGCCACTCCTCCATGGTCTGCTCGGGCAGGTTATACATCAGATCGATGCCAATATTCTCGAAGCCTGCTTCCTTCGCTTCCTCCAGCACCTCGAAGGCCCGCCGGGAATCATGGCTCATCCGCAAATGATGCCCCATCTTGTCATTGAAGGTCTGGATGCCGATGCTGATCCGGTTCGCCCCCTGGGCGCGGATGGCCTGCATTTTCTCCAGCGTCAAGGTTGCCGGGCTGCCTTCAAAAGAGATCTGCGCATCCGGCGTCACCCGGTAATTCGCCTGGACACTCTTCAGCATCTCCACCATCCGTTCAGCCGACAGAGCCGAAGGCGTCCCTCCCCCGAACGTCACCGCGCTGATCGTGGACTGCGAACCGTATGGAGAAGAGGCATAGATGCCGATTTCGGCTTTGACGGCCTCCATGTACTGCTCCACCTGTTTTTCCTGATAGGCCATCTTGTTGAAGGGGCAGAAGATGCAGACCGAGGCGCAGAAGGGAACATGGACATAGACTGCGCCGACATTATGCGCCGGAGGCTGGTCACCAAGGCCCATTGTTCCGTAAATATCAGCCGGGGTAACCTCGGTCACAGGATTGGGATAGTGGGACACACAGATAGGATCTCTATGGGGATAGACGTTGTAGAAGGATTCACGGGTTGTGGTCTTAACGGCCATGATGAACACCCCGCTTGGCTTCCACAGCCGACAATGCCGCAGCCAGACCAGAGGAGACAGCCTCAATCCCTGCCACCGGCAGACAATTCATCACGGTCTCCGTCACTTCCTCCGCGCTCGCGCCCAGCTCATAAGCCTTCAGCGCATGCAGCCGGATGCCGTAGGCAGAACGGTCCGTAACCACGCAAGCCAGCCGGATCAATTCCCGCACCTTGGGCTCAAGCGTCCCTGTATCCTCAATCGACTTGCACATGCTATCAAAAGCGGCCCCCACCTGCGGATTAACTCTCATCAACATATCGCTCATCAGCTATACCCTCCTTATGATTGAACCGAATGTACCGATTGCACCGGGCGTCCCTTAGCCAGCTTCATCCGGTGCTGCAGCCCGTAATCCGCATATTTTGCGGAGAAAAATTGCTTGCTCACATTGTTGCCCCATATAATACCGTCGCCTGTCAGCCGAATCCCTTCGGCATCCTGAGTCAGCAGCCCGTCCTGCACCAGACGCTCTATCGTCTCCGGGAACAGCTGCTCCGGCTCCTGACCGAACATCTTCACGAACTCGGCACGGTTAACGGACAGCATCCGTAGCCCCTTGGCCATAGCCCCGTGCGCCAGTTCACGTTCATCCGCCTTCTCCCCGCAATTGACCGGCAGCAGCCCGTCCTGCACGCGGGCCATATATTCATTCAGATTGCCGCTGTTGATATACATATAGCCGTTAATGATGCCAAAAGCAGCCGCGCCGATCCCGATCATATGCGCCTGCTCCGAGAAATACAGGGTGGCGTGACGGTCCGTCTTGCCCGGCTTGGCGAAATCAATGACGCTGTACTGCTCATACCCCGCCTCCAGCAGCATCTCCTTGGCGATGGTATACAGCTCGATCTCCCGGTAGACATCCCCGATGCCCGGAATCTTCCCTTCCGCTATACGCGAAGCAATCTGCGTATGCGGCACCACACAGAAGGAAATCACACAGATATGGTCAATCTCCTGCTCGATGGAGGTGAGGATATCCGCCCGCCATTGATCCAGTGTCTGGCCCGGCAGATTGTACATCAGATCAATGCCGATATTCTCAATGCCGCTGTTACGCGCATTCTTCACCAGCCCGAAGGAATCCTCCACACTGTGGTACAGCCCCAGCACCTCGGCAAGCTCCTCCTGGAAGGTCTGCACGCCCACGCTGATCCGGTTGAGGCCCTGCAAGGCCAGCATCTCCAGCTTGTCAGCTGTGAAATTCCGGGGGTTGCCTTCGATGAAGATCATGGCCTCCTCTTCCACACGGAAGGACTGCTTCAAGTATTGCAGAAGTCCGGTCAGCTCTTCCGAGGACAGGCAGGAGGGTGTTCCGCCGCCGAGATTAATAGAGGAGACCGTAATACTGCTGCCAAATGGCGTAGCTGCATAGCTGTCAATCTCATGCCGGACAGCGTCCAGGTAGCGGTCCACCTGATCCTGCCGCTTCAGATAACGGTTGAACGGGCAGAACGAGCAGGTGGCATCGCAAAAGGGAATATGCAGATACAGCGCTACCGGTGTATCCTTGGTATTCACCTGATCCAGCTCCATCAACGCCCGGACCTCAGGCTCTGCGTGCTGTGAGACGGGCACCGGGTAATGCGAGACGCAGATCGAATCTCTCTCCTTGAACATTTCAACGTATGGCTTCGCTCTATTCATCTGGAGCAGCCTCCCTTCATTTGGATTGCAGCATCCGTCCGGCATATGGAGAATCCTCCGACGGCTCCACCGGGATACGGCGGATTTCCATCGTCATCTGGTTGCGCATATCCGGGCAGGCCGAATGCACAATGTTGCCCTCCGGGTCCCACGGCAGCTTCGCATCCATGTTCAGCGCCAGCAGCATCGGGAAGACCGCATGAAAGGCTGTTCCGCACAGATTGCCTGCGTTCAATGGAGAGACCTTCATAATATCCCCTTCCTTATGTCCTGCCCGGCAATGCCCCTTAACACCCGTAACCTTAAGCTCAAATTCATAATTCATCCCTAATTCCTCCTCTTGGATTATGTGATTCGTTTCACTTAACCTGTAATACGCTACTCAATAATCGCCACTGCCCGGACCCAGGCCGCACCGGCCGCTCTGATCTTGATCGGAAAGCAAGCCACCTTGAACCCGTACGGCACCGGAATCTGCTCCAGATTCGCCAGGCGCTCCATGTGGCAATACGTCTGTTCTCTACCCCAGAAGTGAGCGGGGAACAGATAGGCGTTGTCCCCGGTCCGCTTATAATCGCTGATCATATGCTTGAACGGACGGTCGAACCCATAGCTGTCGATGCCCATCAGTCTGATGCCTTGGCCGGTCAGGAATGCCGTAGCCTCCCTGCTCATGCCCGGATAATCCGTGAGATACCGGGGGGTTCCCCAGTGCCGGTCCGCACCTGTACGGATCAGCACAATATCCAGCGGCTTGAGCGTATACCCGATCCGCTCAAGCGCCTGCACTATATCTTGCTCCTCAATAGCCTCGCCCGCTGGGATATGGGTGAAATCCAGTACCACACCGTCACCGAAGCACCACTCCAGCGGCACTTCGTCAATGGATGCTGCCGGCTCTCCCTCGCTCCTGGAGCCGAAGTGAAGAGGGGCATCGAAGTGGGTCCCGGTATGGGTGGACGCAGTGATCATCTCCATATTCAGGAACTCTTCACCCGGGAAGTCCTTCCGGCTCCCGTCGAATTGACGGGCGAAGCGGTCCGCTCCCTCCTGATGGCCGGTCTGCTCGAACCCGTACGGGGCCAGCTCGCCCGGATTCTGCTCCATATGCACGCTTAAATCAATCAACTGAACTGCCAAGTTCTCACCTACTTCATAATTCTGAGTGCATTACGTCCCAGGATGTTCTGGACATCCTCCCGCTTGATCTCCTTCACCCCCATCATCAGCTTCATGGGCAGCGGGATCACTACCTTTTGCATGTAATTCAGCACCTCGGCGATATTCGGGGTGACCGTCCAGTCCGAGCCCCAGAGGATCTTGTGGCTGCCGCAGACCGAGATCATTTTGGCCAGCTCCATCCGGAATACCTTCGGGTTATTGTGAATCAGAATATTGGCTACCGCCGTGATCGTCACATACATATTGTCGTGTCTGCCGACCATGTAATAGCACAGGTCATTCCACGGATGGCCCATATGCTCCACAATCAAGGTCAGGTCCGGAAAATCCACAGCAACATCATCAAGCAGAATCGGGTAATTATGCTTCATCCGAAAAATACTGCCCGGCGTAATCCCGGTATGCACGCTGACCGGAATTCCCAGCTCGCTGCACCGCTCATACAGCGGATACAGCAGCTCCTGGTCATTCAGGACGAAGCCCCCGTAATCATTGGGGTTCAGCTTGAAGCCCTGCATGCCCAGCGTCTTAATGGCATAATCCAGCTCCGCCAGCGCTTCCTTTCCCTTATAGGGATTGACGCTGGCGAAGCCGCGCAGCTTGTCGGGGTGGGCGCGGACCGCCTCGGCGATTTTCTCATTGGACAGCACCTCATAGCCGTAGACATCCTCGAAGCTCAGCTGATGAACCCAGCTCATGGCAATCTGGTTCTCGTCCATACAGGCGAGGTAATCCTCCAGCAGATTGTTGTCATCGACGAAGTCCTCTTGCGTGGCCCCCACCATCTTTTTCAAATACTGCAAATCATCGAAGCCCTTCTGCTTCTTGTAATCCGGGACCGTCCCGGCTCCGGCCAGACTAAGCTCCAGGCTCTTATTCTCCTTGACGGCGAAATGGGCATGGGTATCAACAATCACAAGATCGCTCTTCACGTTTGTCTTCTCACCACTTTGCTTAGAATTGGTATTGCCTAGAAGGGAGGTTAGACCTCTCTGTGCCCAATCTCCGGCCTAGGGGCCAGCGGCGCCGTGGCGAAGACCAGCTCCAGCTCGCCCGGACCCTCATTGACTACCCGGTGCCGCTCACCCTTGCGCGCAATGAACAGGCTATTCTCCCGGATGGCATGCGGAATATCCTCGATGAACGCTGTTCCCCGGCCCCGGACGACATAGACATTCTCTTCGCCGTAATCATGAAGATGCTCCTTGATCTCTTCTCCCGGCTGGAGCAGGACATGGCCCATAATCAGCTGGGTAGACCCGACAGTCGCCGGACTCGCCAGCACACGCATCTGTCCTCCTCTGGAATGAACCACCGGCACCTCTTCCATATGGACCACTGTTTTCGTGTAGACCTGGTTCATACTGCACCCCTTATCCCGCAGATTTATATTCGGTGACGCCTGCTTTTTCTTTCTTGCCCAGGCTTAGAGAGATCAGCAGCGTTAGCACCATCAGCCCGGCGGCCACCAGATAGCTGGGATGCGTGCCGATTCGGCTGTAGAAGAATCCCCCAAGCGTGGACCCGAGCGCAATCCCGACCCCCTGAAGGGTCCGGAAGGTCCCCAAGGCCGCGCCCATCTCCATCGGATTAATCTTGATGACCTTATCCGTAATAATCGTGTTGACCAGGGTAATAATCGGACCTTCCGTAAGTCCGATCAGGGCATACCCGAAGGTTAACAGCCAAGGGTTGAAGTCAAGTGCATACAGCAGCACGAGCGCCCCCACACAGATCGACTGGGCCCAGATTAGCGGTGCATGTCGGCCTACCTTGTCCGAGATCCAGCCAACGAAGACCGCTCCGAACGAGGCTACTGCTTCATACGGAATGAAGAGCAGGCTGAGCAGCACTAGGGAGATATCCTGTTCCTTAGCAGCGAACGGCACCAGGAATGTGGTGAAAACACCCACCATGAAGCACAGGGTTCCGACAATGCCCGCCAGCAGGATTTCGCGGACGCCCAGCCATTTGAAGGAGCTTTTGAAGGCTTGCCCGATGCTTCTGCTTGTATTCTTGACCCCGGTCTCCCTCAGCAGCACCGTGGTAACCAGCGTGGACAGCAGCAACAGTGAAGCCAACACCGCGAAGGAGGTATGCCAGCCGAAATAATTGCTCAGCAGGCCGCTAAGCACATACCCCAGCACCGACCCGGCACCAATCGCCCCGGACACAATACCCATCGCCCGGCCCCGCTCCTCGGGCTTGCACACATCCATCACCACTGCGAAGATCGGTGTGGACACGAAACCTCTGGCGAAGCCGAACAGCAGCCACCCCGCCGTAAACAGCAGGACTCCGTGGGATGCAGCTACCATGAATACAGCTACGGCCGACAGGGCTAGGGAAGCGATAATAATCTTCTTCCGCCCGTAGCGGTCCGCGAACACGCCGGAGGGAATCGACAGAAAGGTCATCACCAGCGAGGCAATCCCCGCTATGCTTCCAATCTCACCGGAGGTCATGCCGAGATCACTGCTGATCAGGGGTGCGATTGGGAAGATACTGACCATAATTGAAAATACGAGTAGAATGTTGATGGCCAAAAGTGTGAATATTTTGTTATTGCTCATGTGACTCGTCCTCCTCACAGTCATTGACTGCTCTCGATAATAATGAATGCAGCAGCATAATCACCGTGATGGCTGATGCTTACATGGATGGAATCCTGCTGCTGTACATAAGGCTCCAGGCTTCGGCTGCGGACCAGATAGGGCTGGCCGCTGGGATGGTTGAGGAACTCCAGCTCATTCCAGTCCAGCTCACAGTTCATTCCGGTGCCGATGGCCTTCAGCAGCGCTTCTTTGGCGGCAAATCTGCCGGCAAGGAAGTGTTCGGCCTGTCTTTTTTTACACGCGAACAGTTCCCTCTCTTCCATCGAATAATACTGCTGTACGAACAGTTCACCACACTTCGCCAGCATCTGCTCGACAAAGCTAATGCTGACCAGATCCATGCCGATCCCTCTGATCATGCCTTCAAGGCAACGGCTTCGATCACTTGGGCTACAGAATACGTCTTGAGCACCCGGCTCTCAATGAAGATGCCAAACGCCTTCGCAAGTGCTGTAGAGACCAGCGCCAGCTCTGTTGAATCCAGGGCCAAATCGTCATAGAGCCGCGATGATTCGATAATCTCATCCTCAATGCCAATATCCTCAATGATTGCTTTTACCTTCTCGAATACCATTAGATACACCCTCCTGCTTAAGTTAATGTGCCGTAATGTTCACCCTTCACAAGCCTTCAGCGTTGACAACCAGTGCCGAAGAGACACCACCCCTCCCTCTGGACAGAATCAGCGAAGACTCCACAGCGATCCGGCGGCTGATCCCCGGCACGAAGTTCAAGCCATTGTCCTGAACCGATTCTGCCAGATACGGAAGGCCGGGCAGCTCCCCGTGATTCATGGCCAGCACACCCAGTGCCACATCGAACGCCCCTGCCGCTCCAATCGTGTTGCCGAAGACGGTCTTGGGGCAGCCCGCCCACTTGGCTTCTGCACTACTGCTGAATACCTCCTGAATAGCCGAGCATTCAATTCCGTCTTCGCGGGCGGAAGCCGCCCCATCCAGCGACAGATAGCCGATCTGCTCCGGCTGCGTCTCCGAATGCCCGATCGCCAGCCGGATCGCCCTGGCACACTGCGCTACACTCTCCTCGGGAGGGGCGGCGGCCTGCCCGTCATTCGTGAAGCCGAAGCCCTGGATGCTCGCCCGTACCCGGCGGGACGCCTCTCGCTTCTGAATGCTGCGCTCCGATTCGAGGCAGAGGAACGCGGCTCCTTCAGCCAGGGCCAGCCCGCTGCGACCCTCCACGAACGGCCGGTATGCCGTCTGCGGGCGGTCCGCACTCAGATTCAGCAGCCCCTCCGTGTTATAGAAGGAGAGCGCCCACGGATCGAGCGGCGTCTCAGCTCCGCCAACGATCGCCGCATCGATAATCCCGCTGCGGATGGCTCTGGCCGCATACGCAATGGCGAGCAGCCCGCTGCTCCGGTCGGCGATTACAGTCTTGCTATAGCCCTTGATGCCGAAGGCCAGGGACATATGCCCTTGTGCCGCCGCCGGGAACCAGTTGCTCGCCAGATTCGGGTCAATGAAGGGCGCCCCTTCGGTATGCAGGACACGCAAGCCGTTCCGCGCACTCTCCCAGCCTCCCGAGTTATTGCCGACGAAGATGCCGATCCGCTCACGGCTCATCTGATCAAGCTCCCAGTGTGCATCATCCATGGCATCCTTCGCGGCCAGGATCGACATGACTGAGAAGCGGGAGCATTTCTTGAGCAGACGCTTCGAGATGACCCGCTCCGGCTCCATCCCGCTGACTTGTCCGGCGAAGGGAGGCGCAGCTCCGGTCGTACCCTCAAGCTGAAGCGGGGTCATATAGTTCCGTCCGCTCAGGAGTCCCTCCCAGAAGGCCCCGGCACTATTCCCGCACGGCCCCACCATCCCTACTCCGGTTACGAATACTGTATTTTTCATAGGCTGCACATCCATTGTTCAGTCTGAAGCTTGCCTGCGCGATTGCTGTATTCGTTCGCTGCCAGAATCATCGCGGAGTGAATCCCGGAGAATCCGCTGGCATTGGTCAGAATATTATACAGGTCGCGCTGGATCGCTTGCTTCGGCACATAATTCAAATCACAGGCCGGGTCCGGCTCGTCCAGATTGGCGGTTGGCGGGATATAGCCCTCGTTCAGGGCCAGCAGGCAGTGTACAATCTCAATGGCACTCGCTGCCGAGAGCGGATGGCCTACCATGGATTTCGTGGAGCTGATCGGGATGGAGTAGGCGAGCTCTCCGAACGTTCTTTTATAAGCGGCGGTCTCAAAAGCATCATTCTGCGGAGTCGAGCTTCCATGCGCGTTAATATAATGAATGTCCTCCGCTGTGAGGCCTGCGTTGCCCAGCGCTTCGTTCATCGTCAGACTGAGCGCATCCCCGTCCTGCGGCAGATCGGTCATATGAAAAGCATTATTCGTACTGGCGAATCCGGTCACCTCGCCATAGATCGGCGCCTGCCGCCGGAGCGCATGCTCCAGCTCCTCCAGCACCACAACAGCACAACCCTCACTGAGAACGAAGCCGCTGCGGTTCTTCTCAAAAGGCCGCGAAGCCCGCTGCGGATCATCGTTGAACTTGGAGGTCAACGCACCGATGGCATCGAAGGAGGCAATGGTCATGGAGCTGACCGGTGCTTCCGCTGCGCCGCAGATCATAACGTCATGTTCCCCGGCTGTAATCGACTCATATCCATATCCGACGGCATCAATGCCGCCAGTGCAGCCCGTGGACATGACCAGCGCCTCTCCCTGAAGCCCGAACTCATGCGCCACTTCGAAGGCAATATAAGAGAACATGCCCTTACGGTACAAATCCTCCTGACAGAGTCCATGATCAATCGGCCCCTGCCCGCCCTCCGTCATCCGCAGAAAGGTCTGCTCCGAGAAAGGGGTATCAGCAATCGCATTAGCGATGCAGACCCCGGAACGCTCCCGCAGCTCCTTCGTGAACGCAAGCCCCGCATCGGCAACCGCCCTTATCGCGGCATTGACCGCCAGAATCCCCGGCCGCCCCATGCCTGCCCGCTGCGCTTCATCGGCCGTCCGGCCCAAATGCTCGAACTGCGGTATTTTGCCGGTAACACGGCTTTTCAACGCCATATGTTCATAGCCTTGCAAGCGGTCATATCCCACCTTGCCCTGCAGGCTGTTCCTCCAGAACTGCTCCAGCGTATTCCCCAGCGGGGTAAGCAGCCCCATTCCGGTGATCACGACTCTTTTATCCGTCACATTCTCCATGTAAGCCCTCAGCTCCGAACCGTTTGCTGCTCGATATTGTGCTTGATCGCCGTCATCTGCTCCTTGGTCGTGCGGTTCAGATGTGCTTCCACCTGCTCCTCAGTCAGCCCGCTGGCCGGATCTACCTCGAACTCCTGAATCCAGGTCATGTACGTCCCTTCCTCTTGCTCCTCATAGAGCCATTCCAGATTCATATGCTTGAACGGCAGCAGCGGCGCAAGGCGTCTGGCCGTAATCCGAAAGTTCGGCCGGTCCAGCCAGCGTTCCGATTCCCATGTGCGCGATGGCCGGTGCTCCTCGGGATGTGTCGTCAGCTCAAACCGGATGTAGGCGTCCCCCTGCTCCAGCACCCGCGTCTCCTTGTATTCCGTGAATAAATCTGTCCAGTGTGCAATATCATTCGTCCGCTCAAATACGGTGATCCGGTCTGCGTGAATCCAGATACTGTTCTGAATCGTTGCCACTCCATCTGCCTCCCCATTCGTATTAATGACATCGTAACGCCTATGCCCGGAAGGGGACATAACCCGGCTGTTAAACTTGCGTTAATTTACAGTTATTGTTGATTTATGGGAGTATACGGAAGAATACAATCCATGTCGTTCCTGGGCACAAAAAAAAGACCTGACAGAACTCTGTCAGATCAATGGGTTCACCGAATATCCGATCCCCCGGCGAAACAGGATGATGTCGCTGCGTCCGGAGATGATCTCGATTTTGTGCCTTAGCTTGTATACGTACTGCCTCACAATCTCAGGGGAAGTATACCTGTCCCATAGCTGGTGCAGAATCTGCTCGGTGGGGATGTACTGGCCCTGGCATTCCAGCAGCAGCTCCAAGAGTTCGAACTCTTTACAGGTAAGCTCAATGACGAATTCTCCGACCTTCAGGGATTTGGAGTGCAGATGAAGGGCGATATCCTTGATTTGTCTGGTGTGGTGTGTATGAGGGGCCAGTCCTTCGTCGAACCAGCAGCGCAACCGGCTGAACAATTCCTCCTGGAAGCCGTTGCGCTCAAAGCTGCTGATGTACATATGATTGGAAGGAAAAGGGACAGGGGTACCCTGCGCGCTGATCTCCTCAACAATGAAGAATACTCTCAGCGTAAGCATCTGCTGCAGGTACTGCATCGTGTGAATGAAGCCCGGGTTGAAGTCAGGGGTGCTGATCACTACACCATCCAGCTGTAGGCCTTCCTTCACAATATCGACCAGCGCCTCAAGCTCCTTGAAATGCAATACCTTACAACCGTACTCCTGTGCAAAAAAAGAATGAACAATTTTAAACCTGCAATCCTCACAAGGCTCTGTGGAATCTGCACAACACACCAGCGCAACACGCATGAACTTCTCTCCAATCCCATTCTTCTCAAATACTACCGGCTTCACAAAGATTACATTTTCTATAATATAGTATTTTATGGGATGAAAAAGGAAAAATATCATAGTTTCTTATTCAAAAAATGAACAATTTAAAAGTTTGGCATTGTGTGCGTCCTCCAGTTCCAAATTTCCTCTACATTGGACGATTTAGTTGTACAGAATACAGAATCACATTTCACGATCAAATATGAGTTTTCTATTGCAGGAAATACAATCAGCTACTTTCAATTCCAACGTAGAAGTCGGCGACGGGTGCAGTATCTGCTTACTATCATCTCAATGTTCATTCGAGTTGTGCGGAAGATAATCCTACGAAGTGCATCCGTCTCGATTTTCTTTCCCAATGATAATTAGTTGCCTTCTTATGCTATAATCGTTCACCAAGAGGGCTGGTTATCCGCACTTAAAAGGAAAGGAAGATGCTAAATGGAACATTTCATTTTGAATAACGGAGTCCAGATGCCGAAGGTGGGTCTGGGTGTTTACAATATCAAAAACAATAATGAAGACGCTCTAGTATGGGCGCTCCAGAACGGGTACCGGCATCTGGATACGGCGGCAGCTTACCGCAACGAGGAGCTGATAGCCAGGGCTATTCAGAAATCGGGTGTACCTCGAAGCGAGCTCTTTATTACGACCAAAGTATGGAGCACGGACCTGGGGCGCAAGACCCGTAAAGCCTTTGAAGCCAGTCTTCAAAAGCTGCAAACGGATTATGTTGACCTCTACCTGATCCACTGGCCGGCCAAGCACTATCTGGAAAGCTGGAATATCCTGGAGTCTTTATACAAGGAGGGCAAAATCCGGGCGATCGGGGTGTCTAATTTTGAGCCGGAGCATCTGGACAAGGTCATGAAGCAGGGGACGATTGTCCCCGCAGTGAATCAAATTCAGACGAACCCGCTGCTCCAGCAAGGGTCGCTTCATGACTTTATGGGCAAGCACGGTATCCAGCATGTCGCGTGGAGCCCTTTTGGACACGGTAACTCGGAGATGCTAACCCATCCTGTGCTCACCGAAATGGCAGAGAGGTATGATAAAACAGCGGCGCAAGTCATCCTGAGATGGAATCTTGAGCGGGGTATCGCTGTGATTCCGAAGTCGGTTACCCCTGCCAGGCTGAAGCAAAATCTGGAGCTGTTTGATTTCTCCCTGTCGGACGAAGAGATGAAGAGAATCGCAGCCCTGGACCAGAATAAAAGAGGATTTACCGATCCGCAAAATAAATTTTACCTGTGGACCACCCGGTTTACCCCGTTGTCCTAAGTATTTTCGTATTATTTTCCGCACAACTGCAACCTTTCGCCGTAAAGAACCATCTGAGTATATAGAGGTGATGCACAATGAAACCAACTAATCTAACGAAGCACGCAAAAAAAATGAGCATCGCGTGCGGAATCCTGGCTGCCAGTTTATCATTCGGAGCGTCCGCATTTGCTTTCACGGACCTCAAGGGAAATGCAGCCGAGACGAAGATCAATTCGCTGCATAACGCCGGTGTAATTAACGGAATTACGAGTGATCTGTTTGCCCCCAATACCAAAGTGACGAATGCGCAAGCCGTACAGTTCCTTGTAAAAGGATTGGCGCTTGTACCGAAAGCAGGTACCGACAGCGGTGCTAAGGCCAGCCAGCTCTTTGACAATGTAAAAGATAATGCCTGGTACGCCTCCTCCTTCGCCCTTGCGAAGCAGAGCGGCCTGACACTGGCAAAGGATATCAACCCGAATGCACCGATGACCCGTGCAGAATTCGCCCATTTATTGACCCAAGCCTTGCAGAGCAAGGGCAATTTCCCGGTGACCAAAATGTTCTTCATGATCGAGGATGGCGATAAGCTTACTCCAGAGGTGAATTACAGCCTGCAGGTTCTCCTGAACACAAATGTACTCACGCTGGATAACGGGAAATTCCGCCCGTCCGATGCGATTACCCGCGCTGAAGCTGCTGTCATGATCCATGATGCCGCTGAATTCGCCGACCGGGTGATTACACCGAACAATCCGGGCAATGAGCCTTCTGAGCCGGAGCCAGTTCCGGTTAATAACTATATCTCGGATGTAGTCCTGGACAAAGTCGCTGAAGGCGTTAATAAAGCCACCATCACCGTAGATAACCTGCCGAACCCCGGTTACGGTCTGGCGGTAGAGCGCATAGAGTTCACCAGCGCCACCAAAGCAGTCATTTTCTTCAAGGTCACCTTACCTGACCCGGATAAAATGTATCCGCAAGTGATCACCAAAGGCTCGATATCCACGTACCTGCCCGCAGGCTACACTGCAACGGCTGAACCCGTAATGGGTTCGCGCTGGCTTGAGCCTTCGGCTCCAGCGAAGTAAGCTTCTCTATCTATTCTCTATCTGTAGGTAGATAAATTTCTCAAGAACTTTAAACGTTACAAAAGCAGCGATTCTCCGTTAAAGGAATCGCTGCTTTCTGTTTTTGGAAGAGAATTTATCTGATATTCTCTTAGGGGGTGGGTGTTTCGTATCCCGCTTAAACAGCGGAGAGAACGGAACGATTGTGTAAAAGCGGCAGCGGTCGCCTTGGTCTCCGGATTTTCACCGATATAACAACGGTCCGTTCGCGGAGCGTCCACCCAAGTGCCCACGTTGATCTAGCAGCCATTTCATGGCTTTAGGGATACCCCCTTCTTCTTGTTTTACGCCTACTTACTCTGCCGCAGCCGGTTCCGGTAATCCATCGGGCGGCAGCCGTAGGTTTTCTTGAACATCTCCGTGAACCGGTTCACATTGCTGAAGCCGGTCATACCGGAGATCTCCATAATCTTCTTATCCGTGGTCTCCAGCAGGCTGACCGCCTCCGAGATCCGGTATTCGTTCAGGAAGTCCATCGGGGACAGATCGAACTGCTTCTTCATGAAGCGGCAAAAGTAAGACGGGCTCATGTTGACCTGCTGCGCCATATCGGAGAGCGTGATCCGCTTGCTGTAGTTCTGCTGAACGTAGGCCAGCGTTTTTTTGGCCAGCATCGAGCTGTTGCCGCCCCGGGACTGCCCGGGCAGTCCTGCCCGCGGATGCTCAGCCGCACACTTTTCCAGCCGGTACAGCACTTCGAACAGCCTGGCCTTAATCAACATCTCATAGCCGTGCGCCTCCTGCTGATAGAGATCCCGCACCTCCTCCAGCAGTGGAATCAGCCGCAGCTTCTCCTCCAGCTCCCGCCCGATCAGCAGCGGATAACGCCGGTTGTCGAGGAAGAGCGGGAAGACATACTGCTGCTGAATCTGGTCATTCTCCAGACTGGAGAGGAAATTGAAATGCACCAGCACCGCGCAGAAAATAATCTCCTCCTGGTCCACCCGGATCGCCGAATGCAGCATATTGGGCTGAATGAAGACCGCCTCTCCGCTCTGCACGACCAGCTTCTCCTGTCCCACATGGAATTTGGCCGTGCCCTTAATCATGAACAGCAGCTCCAGCTCTTCATGCCAATGGGAATACAGCACCAGATTATTGAGCGAGGATAGCTTGGTTACATGCACACTCATGCGGAATTGTCTGCTGCCATGCATAAGCTTTTCCTTCATATCCTGAGATACGGGTTCGCCGATGGAATCGAGCAGTTCAAGACTTTTTTTCACTGAGATTCCCTCCCTCCCGGCCCACCGGATACTGCCCGCAGCGTCAGCTATAGGCTCAGCCCTTCACTGCACCGATCATTACGCCCTTCTCGAAATACTTCTGGATAAAAGGATAGATAATCAGCACCGGCACCGTCGATACGATAATGACCGCATATTTGATCTGATCCGCGAACTGCTGGGCATAGCTGCCCGCACCGGCCCCGGCACCTGATCCGGCTCCGCCCGCGAATGCCTGATTGGATAACAAAATATTGCGCAGGACGATCTGCAGCGGCTGTAAGCTATCCGTATTGATATAGAGCAAGGCGTTGAAGAAGTCGTTCCAGTGACCCACCACATAATAGAGCGTGATTACGGAAATCACCGCCTTGGACAGCGGAACCACCACCGAGATGAAGTAACGGAAGTGTGAGCAACCATCCAGGGTAGCCGCTTCATGCAGCTCCTCCGGTATAGCGGTCTCGAAGAAGGTTCTTGTAATAATCAGATTGTATACACTAATGGCGCCGTTCACAATCATTACCCAAGGCGTATTCAGCAGATTCAGGTCACGGATAAGCAGATAGGTAGGAATCATGCCCCCGCCAAAATACATCGTGATCACAAACAGCGGCATAATGAACCTGCGTGCCCGGAATTTCCGCTGGGACAAGGCATACGCCGCAGGGAGCGTGACCAGCAGATTGAGCAGCGTGCCCAGCACCGTGTAGATAATCGTATTTTTATACCCCTGCCAGATCCGGGTGTCCTTGAATATCTGCTCATAGCCGTACAGGTTAATGTCCTTAGGCCATAGAATAACCTGTCCCTGGTTCACCATGGTGGAGTTGCTGACGGAAGCTATGATGATGAAATACAGCGGGTACGCAACCATGATAAACGCTGCGATGCTTATGACCGCAACCACCAGCGTGTACAGCCTGTCTGCGATGCCGCCCGAATGCTTGATCTTTTGCGACTGAGCGGCTTGACTGTTTGACATCCCATCTCCTCCTTACATCAGGCTGATTTTTGAAGTTTTTTTGGCCAGTGCATTCGCCAGCATCAGGAACGTGAAGTTGATCAGGGTATTGAATAGACCGACCGCAGAACCGAAGCTGAACTGGTTGGATTTCACGCCCACATTGAAGACATACGTGGAGATGACCTCCGAGACGGGCTTGTTAAGACTATTTTGCATCAGAAAAGTCTTCTCGAAGCCTACACTGAGTATGCTGCCCATATTCATAATCAATAAAATAATAATGGTCGGCAGGATCGCCGGAATCTCGACATGCCAGACGGTCTGCCAGCGGTTGGCCCCGTCAATCCGGGCAGCATCATACTGCTGCGCATCCACCGAGGACAGGGCGGCGATGAAGATAATGCTGTTCCAGCCGCAGGCCTGCCAGATGGCAGAGATGACATATACCGGAACGAAGGCGCCGGGGTCACCTATGAGATTCGTATCCGCAGGGATCAGGTGCAGGGCCTTCAGGAAGCCGTCGATCAGTCCAGTGGCAGGAGACAGCATAATCTGCAGCAACGCAACCAGAACAACGGTGGAAATGAAGTAAGGCATATACACCGTAGTCTGCAGGATACGCTTACGTCTGTTGCTGCGGATCGAGTTAACCACCAGTGCCAGAAGGATTGGCATCGGGAAGCCCAGCAGTATGGAGAAAAACGCAATGATAAACGTATTTCGCAGCGTAGGCCAGAACATCGGGCTGTTGAAATACTGCTCGAAATATTTGAACCCGGCCCATTCCCCGCCCGTCAGTCCTTTGCTGAAATCAAATTCACGAAAAGCAAGCTGGATACCATACATCGGACCATAACAGAAAATGGCGATGTAAATGACCGCAGGAAGCACCATCAGCCATAGCTGGTAATGCCCGGCCTGCCTACGAAGCCACCCGTTCCCGCGCAGCGTCTGATGCGGCACCGTGGTCTGTGCTGGTTTCATTTGGGAGCGCCCCTTCCATTCAAGTCCACTATTTCAAGGTGGAGAGGTATTCGTCATAAGCCTTTTGGCGGATTTGCAGGTTCTGTTCCAGGCCGGAGCTATTGACTGAGGCGACATAGGCAGCCCACTCCTTCTCAATATCAACCTTGGTGGTCAGCCAGTTGGCCCACTTTTGATCCGTGATATTATTGACGTTCGCCTGATTCATTGCCAGGGTGTTGGTGTCCTCCGTGCTGTATTTCATGAAGTTCTGCGGGTAGACATTACTTTTCTCGTCCGCCTTATTCAGCAGCTCATCATAGACGGCCTTCTCCTTCAGCACATTCTGCATATCCGAGCCAAGTGTCACCTTGTCCTTCAGCGCATCGGCAATGTACATTGGACCGTTATCCGCGAACGAATTCGTCCATTTCCACGAGCCCGGGTCCAGGGATGCATCTGCCGGAGGAAGAATCGCATACGTGCCGTCCCCGTTATCCTTGATTCCCTTATCCGTGTCATTCATCCCGCCGAACAGGACCTGCAAGCTAACCACCGGCTCATAAAAACCATCAATGAACCGCATCGCAGCTTCCTTGTTCTTGGATCGGGCACTGACCGACACCGCATTGGATCCGTAATTCTGGTAATAGTAGTCATTGCTCCAGTACAGCTCATTCGTAGAATCCGCATGCTGCTTCAGCTGCGGCAGGGTAACATATTGATCCTTCAGCTCGTTGCCGAAGCGGTCTCCTGTCTCCCAGCCCCAGGTGAATCCGACCTTGGCTGTAGTTCCATTCCCGCGGGCAACGGACTGGTATTTGGAGTAATCCTGCGTGACCACTTCCTTGCTGATCAGGTTCTGGCTGTACAGCTTCTGCAGGAATTGCATGAGTGTCTTGAACCGCTCATCTACATAGAAATTCTTAACCTGCGCCCCTTCGGTGAAGTAGCCGTCGCTCGCCCCGTTGGACAGAGGAAGCCCAAGGCTGCCCAGCAGCAGCTTCGGTGTGAAATCCCAGCCGATCGGGTTGAAGTCCATCGGAATCTCATCCGTCTTGTCCCCGTTCTGATTCGGGTCTCCCTCACGGAAGGCAAGCAGCACAGTCTCTAGCTCATCCCAGGTCGTAGGCACCTGAAGGCCGAGATTGTCGAGCCAGGTTTTGTTAATGAACATCGAGGCGGTGGAGCCGGGCCAGATCCCCTTATAACGCGGAGTGCCGTAGAGCTTCCCGTCAATTTGAGTAGCAAGCGTTTTCAATTCCGGGTGCTCGCTGAACATCTTTTGAATATTAGGAGCGTCCTTCTCAATCAGCGGGCCCAGATCCTCGAACAACCCGTTGAATTGTACAAAATCGGAGTTAGAGGTCGCATTGAACAGCAAATCCGGAATTTCACCGCTGGCAAACAGAGCACTCTTCTTCTGATCCCAGTCCGCAGAGATTTGCTGCCATTCAATTTCGACATTCGCCTTCTCCTCTATTTCAGCGAGCCATTTCATTTGCGTGACATCTTTGGTTAGTGAATGCTTCACGATAATCGCCTTCAGCTTCGTCTTTCCCTCCGGCGTGTTGCTGCTGTCGTTCCCCACATCCGAGCTGTTCCCCTTACTGCTGCAGCCTGTGAGTGATAGTCCTGTCAGACAGCCTGCCAGCACCAAGGCAAGAATACTCTTTTTTCTCATTTGACTTACCCCCTTAGTAGGAATTTATAAATGATCAGTAATACAAGCCATTCCTTCTTCGCATTATCCAAGAAAGCGTTATCATCATTATAATTTTTCTTCCGCACCCTGTCTCACCGTATATTACCTTTTAATCATCGTATATTGACCTTTTTGGCCGGTAGAGCGCCTGAAATCAGGCGAAGATTCGACTTCCGGTAGGTGAAAATTGACACATGATGAATTTTTTTCGAGTGTGGGGAATCAGTGCTGCGGGGTTAGAGAATAATAATTCCATCTATGGAGTGACGGGCTGCAACCTTTTGCTCCTAAATCCCATCTAAGAGGATACGAGGTGATGTACAATGAAGAATACACTAACCCGGATGCGCACGGCCAAAATCTCGCTGGCCTGTAGCATTCTGGCGGCAACCTTAGCTATCGGGGCACCGGCTTCCGCTTTCTCAGATCTGAAGGGCCATGCGGCCGAAGCCAAAATCAATGCCCTTCATCAGGAGGGCATACTTAACGGAGTGACCAGCGACAAGTTCGCGCCGAAGTCCAGCCTTACGTATGCGCAAGGCGTGCAGTTCATGGTAAGCGGCCTGAAGCTTGCTCCGCAGCAACCCTCTGGCAAGAAGGCCAGCGATTATTTTGACAACGTAAAAAATGCCTCCTGGTATGCCTCCGCATTCCTGAAGGCCAAAGAAAGCGGCTTAATGCTGGAGCGGTCTATTGACCCTAATGCTGTGATGACACGGGTCCAGTTCGCACAATTGCTGCTTCAGGCGCTACAGAACAAAGGGGACTTCGCGTATACGGAGATGTATGCCAACATTACGGATGGCGGCAAGCTGTCTGCCGCTGAGATGAACAGCCTGCAGATTCTGATCAACACTGGACTGGTCACATTGGAGAAGAACAACGCCTTTCGCCCGGACGAAGCGGTTACCCGTGCAGAGGCTGCCGTCCTGGTCTACGATGCTGCCAAATTCATGAAGGAAGTGATTATGATGGATGAGAACATTTCAGCCCCGCCAAGCACCTATGATGCCGCTGTAACACTGGACAAAGCCGCCGCTGGTGTCAACAAAGCTACAGTGACCGTATCCAATCTGCCGAATCCGGGATATGGCCTGGTCATTGAGCGGATTGAGTTCGGCGCTGGCAAAACCGCAGTGATCTTCTTCAAGGTCACGTCACCGAAGCCCGGGTCCATGAACCCGCAGGTCATCTCGGCAGGCACCGCAGTCACCTATCTGCCCGAAGGCTATACCGCAGTAGCCCAAGCCGCCCCAGGCTCGGAGACTTCGCCCAACCCTCAGGTTAGATAAGTTATCATGTGATACTCATAGATATTTATTCAAAAACAGCGCACCGTCCGGACATCCGGCGGTGCGCTGTTTGCAGTTGGTTCTATTCACATACTGCGGGAATCAGGGAGTCCATTGATCGTGGATAATGCCAACCAGCGCATGATCCTGGCCTATTTTCTCAAAAACCAGACGCAGGCTGCTCCAGTCCATCCCCTCTGCCGAAGGATCAACACCGGCAATGTGATATTCTACGAAATCATGGCTGTCTGCAGGGTATACCTCTCTCAGATTGTTCAGTGTCGTCCCTTGGCCCAGACCCTGGTTCAGTGCAATCTTAGCCTTACCGGCGAAATCAGCATCGTACACAAACTCTTTATAATAGTCGGCAAAGGTTAGCTCAATCAGTTCTCCAGTACCCGCGAACTCCCGCCATTCCCGCTTGCGGGTATCCTGCATCGCCTGTTCCAGCTCCTGCCTGCTCAGCACAACGTCCCGCTCTGTATCAACATAAGCGTAGGGGGAGAATCGTACTCCGCGCTCCGGGTGCACCCAGGCGGCCAGCGTCTCCATCTTGCCGCTCTTCAGTGCCCGCATCACCGTTGCCGCCGCTTCCAATGCTGTAGGCGGAGTGCCTTCCTCCGGCGGTCCGGGATCTTCTGCTACCGGCGGTGCTTCCGTCGCCACAGGACTTGGAGCAGCCGTTGATGAAGGTGCCGGGGAGGACGCAGTCTCCGCAGGTGCCAGCGTAGGGGCCTGAGTCTGCTCTGGAGCAGACGTAGCTTCCGGCGCCGTATTCTCTGCAGAACCGCAAGCTGCCAGAACCAGCGTTAGAGCCAGCAGTGCAGTGAAGCCAATAGTTCTGGATGTATTCATGAACCTGCAACTCCTCCTTATAATGCTATTCTTATTCTATTTAGACGCTTGCCGGGCGGAGTTAGTTGCAGGTTGTTTGCTCCCTTACCCCAGCTCAGTATAATATCTGATCTCCTGCCGTCCCGTCTGGAACCCGGCTGACCGGTACAGGGACAGTGCGGAATCATTCGTGGTCAATGCGACCAGCTGCGCCTGCTCCAGACCCTTCTCCTGAAGATACGTTAACGCACGATTCAGCAGCGCCTTGGCAATGCCTCTTCTCCTCCAGGGCTTACAGACAAATACATCCTCGATGATGCCCGTCTCCTCTTCCTGCCAGACCATCAGACTGCCCGCCACCCGGCCTGCATCCCGCACAACCATCGATGTCCAGTGCGGATGCTCCTGATATTCCAGCAGACGCTCCATTCCGAGCGGGGTCTCCGGCCAAATCTCTGCCTCCAGCTCCAGATAAGCCGCCCTCTGCTCCGGCGAATCTATAGGCGCATAGCTTAATTCAAGGCCTTCCTCCAGCTCCACCGCATGGACGGGTTCACGAAGATCGCGCTGGAGTGTATACAAGCAGCCATCCGGCAGGTAACCCAGATGCTCTGCGAAATAAGCATGGCAACTCTCCTCCGCCGCATAATTGCCTGTGCACAGAAGGGTCTCATATTCCGGCGGCAGCGTACTCTTCAGCACCTGGGCCCGTTCCAGCAGAAGAGCGTAGACACTGTCACGCAGCTCCAGATCCTTTTCCCGTCCGGGCAATGTCTTGAGATTCACGAAAATCTTGTGTTTACTCTCCGCCGCGCGTCCCGGTGGCACCACATTAAAGAGCTGCAGCTGGCCCTTGGCCACCATCTGCTCCCCTTCAAAAGCGCAGAAGACATTCTCCCAATTGCCCGCATCCCCCACCCACCAGAACAGCACATCCTCCTGGGCCGACACCTGTGCATACATCACGCCAAGCGCCGCCATATCCCTCTCTTCAAACTGCCGGATCACTCTATTGCTCAATTACTATCCACCACCTTCTGTTTCTGTCTATCATAACACCGCCTGGCAGGGGGCTTCCGTTCTTGAATAACTATAGTTGTTTTATACTGCTGAGCTGGTGGCGCTTGCGTCCTCGTTACAAAAATACAGCTGCGGATTTCACAAGGGTAACTACTCCGAATACAAACAGTACTCCCCCGGACATTTTGTTAAATAGAGAGAGCTTAAAGGGTCCCTCCAGTACCTTATTCCGAAGCAGTGCAGCTGCTCCTGAGAGGAGTACCCACCATAGTGCTGAGCCCAGGAACACGCCTGTAACCAGAAACACCATATCTGTGAGCTTATGCGACAGTAGAACACCAGTAGCTCCGAATACGCCCAGAAAAAATATAATCGTCATCGGGTTAGACAGCGTGAGCAGAAACGTCATAGCATAAGAACCCAGCACACCTGGGCTGGCAGTAGAATGAGCTGCTTCCATGGCCGGAACCCGTAGTAACGATCTTATCCCTAAGCAGCAAATAAACAATCCGCCAACCACCTGCAGTATAATGTTGTAATTCACTAGAGCAGCAGTCAAAGCTGTCAATCCTAATCCTGCCAGTATGCCGAACACAGCATCTGCGGTTGCCGCACCCAGCCCGCTGTACAGCCCTGTTCTGAATCCTCTGGTAATTGTCGTTCTGATGCACAAAATACTGATAGGCCCTACGGGAGCCGCGATGGACAGGCCCAGCAATATACCTTTCGATATCCATTCCCATGACATAGATAACCGCTCCTTCGCTTCTATTCCTCTTTCAGGGCAGATAGACTGAAAATGGTGTTCGATCGGACAATGCTGTAACGGGCTTTAAGCGTTTGTGTAATGAAGGTCTCAACACCGGATAGATCTGCTAATGCCACTTTCAGAAGATAATCATATTCACCGGAAATATGATGGCACTCCAGTACTTCCTGGGATTGGATGATACTCTCACGGAAGCCTTGAGTATCCACCGAGCTGCTGAGCTGGAGGAAAATATAGACTACACAGTTCTTGCCCATAGCCTTACGGTCCAGCTTGACGGTGAACTGCGCTATGACCCCGTTTCGTTCCAGCTTCCGGATTCGCTCCGCAATGGATGGAACCGACAGATGAATCATTTTCGAGATATCGGAGCTGGTCATCCGGCTATTCCTCTTCAGTAACCCCAGGATTTGCAGGTCAATATCATCCATTTGCATCCCCTCCATTTTAAGTAAATTATACAATATGTATTAAATAAGAAAATACTTCCTGGTAAATACGTAATTTTTTTAAGCTCATTTGATTTTGTATTAAAAAGTTTAATAATTACCAGATTTCAACGCGGGCAAACTTAAATAGTTAAAGTCCCTTCAATCATCTCTAATCAAAACGCCAAAATAGGCCAACCGAATAACTGGCTGACCCATTCTTTTATTCTCTCAACTTTTACTGATTAGAGTTGGAATTGAGAATTCTAAAGCCCTTTGACCAAGCCGCCATCCACCAATACGGTCTGGCCTGTACTGTAGGAATTGGCTTCGGAGCAGAGGAAGACGATCATTCGCGCCCTTTTAGTGAAATATCGTTAGACAGCTTAAAGTTTGCGGATCTGTGTCACCAAGGCAATAATTACCTCAAGCAGTTTGGCAGCTGCGGCCACAGCGAACACTGCACGGGGATCCGTCCATTCTGACAAGGCCGCTCCGGTCATTGCTCCCAGAGGCATTGCCAGCCGGGTAAGCACTCTAGAGAAGCCCAGAACACGTCCAATCATATCCTGTGGAATCGTCTCTTGCCGGACTGAGGTTACAATGGTATTCCAAGCCACATTACAAGTAGTAACCCCTAGAAAGGCAATGCCGGGAGCCAGCCAAAAGTCGCTGATTGCAGCAAAACTGAATCCCAGAGTCCCCACTCCGAGTAATACAGGAATTAACAATCCCCGGCGGAAACGTCTCTCCAGCGGAACAGCAAGCAGACTGCCGATCATTCCGCCAAAGCCTAACAAGGTATAATTAATGCTGCTCTGCTGGGTATTCAAATGCAAGGTGTTTAACAAATAGAACATTAAGACACCAAAAGCAGCACTATACCCGAAGTTACCGATCATAGCCTGAAACGAAAAAGACAAATTGATCTTCGAGCGTACCAGCCACTTGAACCCTTCTCCGATATCGCTAAAAATCCTCCCTATACTCGCCGCTGAGCGAGAGTGCCCCAAGTCTGCCATTAACATAAGAACAATAAGCGTACCTCCAAAGGACAACGCATCTAGCCAAAGCGTATTGAAGCCGCCTATCCCAGCAATAATCACTCCGGCAAGTAAAGGTCCAGCCATCTCAGCAATTTGGTTGGTCAATTGGTACGAAGCATTGGCTCTTGTCAATTGTGCAGGCACAAGCTGCGGGATGATCGCGACTATCGACACATCGAACATCAAAGACAGTATAGTAAGCACGAAAGAGATTGCATACAGGTGCCAAAGCTGAAGCAGGCCGGCAAAATGCAGCAAGGGAATCAATACGACCAGTAGCGCCCTTAAAATATCCGTTACAATCATCAGTCTTTTTCGGTCCCATCGGTCAACCAGACTCCCTACAACCGGACCAAACAGAACGATGGGCAAGACACTTACCGCATACATAGAGCCCATTACAATACTCGATTTCGTTAATTCGTAGGAGATCCATGGAATCGCAAAGGTGAACAAAGAATCCCCCAACCTGGAAATAAACATCCCTGCCAGAAACCGGATATACGCCAGGGGCAGCTCCAGCAGCTTGCGCACCGGCACTGCCTGCTCGTCCTGATCCGTTCGCAAGGGTGAAGCCGTCTGTGGATCACTCATAAATTAACCTCTTTCGTTTTGAATGCCTCCTTGTGCCATAGTTTTATCAAAGCATATGTCATGCTTAAAACAAATGATATTCTCCACATGAATCTCCAACTCAAATTCATAAGCCCAGCCTACAAGTGGAAACGGCTTTGCCGTCCTTTTAAAGGACGGTACCGTTTCAGCGAGAAATAGAAGGATAAGTTATCGTGTGAAACATATGAATTCTATATTTCAAAAAAACTGTGCAATCCTGTTGAAGGAAAGCACAGCTTATTTGCATTCTCTGGTCCTTTGCGGACCAGGATGCCGTTATTCTCTTTGAAATGCCTCTTTTGTCAGCTTAAACGGACTCAGTGGACCTCTGTCAAGAAAGTAGATACTCACGCAACGGATGCCGTCGTAAACTGCTTAGCGAATCGGGCGGGGGAAAGATACCCCAGCGTGCCATG
>NZ_JBHUKY010000027.1:0-18845 GCF_042684125.1 Paenibacillus rhizoplanae
GCGATTGCTCATTTTGAAACATCTGACGAGAATTTTCATTCTCATTTTGGATCTCGCCGAAGCGATTTCCGATACTCACTCGTTGTTCAGTTTTCAAAGATCAAGCTCGTTGTCAGCGACGATTACTTCGTCACCAGCAACTCTTATAATATATCACGTTCGTTTGAACAATGCAAGCTTTATTTTGAAATCACTTTTTTAAGTAATCTCTCATTTCCTTTGCCGTTCCAACAACGCTTATTTATAATAACCTATCCCTCTATTAAAAAGCAACCTTTATATAAATAAAAATAACCCGCTTAAACATTAAGCGGGTTATTCTCAGGAAATGCTATAGTTCACAGCTATTCTTAGTAGAATTTCGCTGCAGTATATTTGCTTGCTGCTTTGACCAGTTCTGTTGACGCGGTGTTCTTACCCAGACCTGCATCCACTGTAGTATCAATCGTTACCCATTTGCCGTTCATGAACACTTCGTTCCAGGCATGGTATGAAGTTACATAGCTTGTATTCCCCATAACCAATTTGGTAGGAATGCCTTCACTGCGGAGCATAGTAGCGAACAAGGATGCGTAATCGTAGCAGATACCTTTGTTGGTAGCCAGTGTGTTATCGTTGTTCGGAATATAATCTGTGCTTACGCTGTTAGCCAGAGAGTAGTCATATTTCACGTTAGCTACGATGTAATTGTAGATAGCCTTAACTTTGTCTGCATCTGTGGTCAGACCCTTTGTAAGCTGGGCTGCCTTTTGAACGGATTTATCGGAAGAACTCCATTTCACATTCTGTACAGAGCTCAAATATACGGCATTCACATTGCTCATTGAGAGAGATACAGTCTCGGAAGATAGTACTTTGTATTTGTTGCCGGTAGTATTCTCAAGAACGGAGACCTTGTAAGAGCCATTTCCTTGTTGCAGCGGGAACGTCTCGGTTGGTTTGGAAGTGTATAAGTTGTAAGTATAGCTGTTATTGTCTTTGGTAATCATGAGCTTCATCTTCTTGTCCTTAGGAACATCATATGAAACCCCGATAACCCCTTGACCAAGTTGTCCAACATTTAACCAGCTTGAATCTGCATTAGCTGCTTGAGCAGTGCCTGTCTGCACGGAAGTGACAATCACAAAAAGTGTAATCAACATTAAATATAACTTCTTCATGGATAAAACCCCTTTCGGTAGCTGGCTGCCATCCTTACGGGAAGGCCCTTTAGCTTTGCGTCCCTACCTTTCGATAGGTTTGCCGTTATCGTATAAGCTTTATCTGTCCAATCTACTACCATATAATTACAGATCCAGAATTAAAACAAACAAAAAAAGCCTCTTCATTCGGTAGCTGGCTGCCATCCATGAAGGGAAGGCCCTGTAGCTTTGCGTCCCTACCTTTCGATAGGTTTGCCGTTTATCGTGTATTAGCTTTCATAGTTATATCTTACCATATCTCTATCTATTAGCAAGACCCAAATCGCTAGATTCCACAAAAATAGTCTAAAATTTTATGTTTTTTCGACTTTTATTGCCTTGTCTTGGACAAGTCAGGTTAACTTCGCATGAATGATGAGTCTGTGGGTCGGGTTGACAAGCGGATCGCAGGTAATGAGGGTCAGAATCTTATCATCATCCTTTCCCTTCAGTACCGAAATATCGGTAGGCTCTACAATAGATACATCATATACAACATACTTGTATTCCTGGCCGCTTGTAATAACAGTAATGGTATCCCCTTTACCGATCTCATCCAGTCTGTTGAACAGCCGTCCTGCCGTTCTTGACCGGTGTGCCGCAATCGCTGCGTTGCCTACCGCACCAATCGGAGCAGTCTCCTTCATATGCGCCGCGGCATGCTTCATATTAGTTTTGGTGGCGCCCTCCAGTACAGGCAGCTTCAGATCGATTTTGTCGATTTCAATAATGGCGGTGATCTTGCCTCCAACTTCAATCTCGGGCGCTGTAGTGGGCACCGGCTCTTCCGCACCGGACTCTTCCGCCAGCAGCTGGGTGACCTCCGCATAGGGCTTGCTCAGATCCTGACTGGCAGGAGCCGTAGCCGAAGGAACGATTTCACTATAGGCCTGTTCAGCCTCTTCCAGCAGCTTCTGCTGCTGACGGTCCTCGTACCATTCGCTTCCTTTGGGGTAGAGCATAATCAGAACCCCGGCAAGTATAATCAAATAGGATAACTTCCGCATGACAATCGCCTCCGCAATATAGAATAAGTGCTAACCCCGCAGGACACGAGGAAGATGTACTGTACCTCTAGAATACCCACTTCCGGCTTCCAAAGAAATTAATGATCACTGTAATGAAGGTAACCAGCACCTTGGCCATCAGCACCTGGATTCCCAGGCGATCAGTCAGCAGATGAATCAGCAGTACCGAAATGCCCAGCACCAGCAGATTCAGCACAATAAATCTCACCAGCTGCATCCGGTCAAATCCGCCATTCCCGCCTCTGTCCCGGCCCTTGAAGGTCACCTTTTTATTCCAGAAAAAGCTGTTTGCCGTCCCGGCGCTGTAGGAAATTATCTGTGCAGGGGTGTTAAGCATCCCCAGGGAATGCAGCAGGGTAAATACCGCGAAATCAATGAACGTGTTAAGCAGGCCCACTGCATTGAATTTCAGAAACTGGATCATGCCTGCACGCCAAGCCTTATCTTGCATAATCGCTTTCCTTCCGCGTGTCTTCGGTCTCCGCATCCGGGTAGCCTTTGGTCTCGCTAACGATATAGAGCGGTCTGTCCTTCGATTCATCATAGATCCGTCCAATGTACTCCCCGATTACACCGAGCAGCATCAGCACAATGCCGTTAAACAGCAGGTTAACCCCGACAATGGACGCCCAGCCCGGCACGGTCCAGGAGGTGAAGACCTTCTGGAATAAGACCAGAAACAGGTAGAGGAAGCTGGAGAAGGACAGGAAGAAGCCGACATAGGAGGCGATTTTGAGCGGCTTGTGCGAAAAGGAGGTGATTCCGTCGAGCGCGAAGCGGATCATTTTTTTGAGCGGATATTTCGTCTCCCCGGCGAAGCGTTCCTCCCGCACATATTCCACCATGGTCTGCCGGAAGCCAACCCAGCTCACCAGCCCCCGCACATAACGGTTCTTCTCCTTCAGGCCGCGCAGCACATCGCAGACCTTGCGGTCGATCAGCCGGAAGTCCCCGGTATCCGTAGGAATTTCTACACTGGTCATGCTGCTTAGCAGACGGTAAAAGATTTTGGCCGTCACCTTCTTGAAGAAGGTCTCTCCGTGGCGCTTCAGCCGCTTGGCATAGACTACTTCATAGCCTTCCTTCCACTTGGCGATCATCTCCAGGATGACCTCAGGCGGGTCCTGGAGATCCGCATCAATCACCACAACAGCCTGACCTTCAGCATAATCCATACCCGCCGTAATCGCCACTTGGTGGCCGAAGTTACGCGAGAAGTCAATCAGCTTGACATGTTCATCCGTATTACTGATTCCGCGCATAATCTCAGCCGTACGGTCCCGGCTGCCGTCATTGACGAACACAAGCTCATAGGAATCCCCGCAACCATCCATTACTTTTTTGAGCCGCTCGTAGGTTATCTGAATGACTTCCTCCTCATTGTACATGGGGACAATTACACTATATCTGGCCTTCACAAGGGTTCCTCCTAAATTTGTTGTAAGCCACAGCTTCCTTGATGCGCTTCATCAATATCAGCTTTGAACATATATCCGGCTTCTGAAGCTCCCCTCCTAGAATACCCAGGAAGGGAACCAGCGAAGGACATGAATGATATAACTGCTGTTCACCTGCATGCCGGATAATACCGGATAGAACATTACAAACAGGATGGCGGCGGCCGCAACATAGGCGTACCGCAAATATCTGGCACCCTGGAACCTGCCGTCAAGCAGCTTCAGGATGTATACAATGGATAGAATCATAAACGGCACCATTGCAAAGTAATGGTACAGGAACGTCTCACGCGGCACAAGCATCCATGGAACATATTGTGAGAAGAAGCCGATCCAGATCATGTACAGGTTCTTGTCCCGGCGCTTCACGGTGAACCATACGGCGGCCAGCATCGCGAAGATTCCTGTCCACCAGATCAGCGGATTCCCCATCGTTACTATGCTGCTCGCCTTGCCTGCCGGCAAGCCTTCGCCGCCGCTGAAGAACCATACGGGACGCTTCATGAACGGCCACTCCCACCAGGAGGAGGCGAATGGATGGGTAGCAACAAGCTGGCTGTGATAGTTGTACATATTCTTCTGGGCATCAATCAGCCCCTTAAGGGTGAACCCCTCTGCCGACGCAGACAGTGAGGGAATGAAGGACAGACTATATACGATCCCCGGAATGACAATGAAGAATCCTATACAGCTGGCCAGGGTGATCACGGTATTCTTCCAGAAGGACTGATCTGCCGTCCTGCAGGCGGCTTTGAGGTCCTGTCCGGTTAGCTTGCCTTCAGCCAGCAGCCGTCCGGCGGCCTTGTATTCCCTATAGCGTTCAAGCAGCACCAGTGCCAGCATAATGGCAAGGCCTGCCCCGCCGTAGACGACAATCCATTTCGAGGCAACCCCGATTCCGAAGAACAGTCCTGACCAGAACAGCGGAACCAGTGTGGTCCGTAGCGGCACCCGGTAGAAATTCATCGTGTAATACCGCTGCATGAAATAGAACATAAGCATAATGAAGAATACACCGTACACATCGATGGTCGATATCCGCGTCTGGGTGAAATGCATGAAGTCCAGGGCGAACAATCCTGCTGCCAGTGCTGCATAGGTAGTCTTACGGAACAACCGCAGGGCCATGATATAAATCAGCGGCAGCATCGCAATCCCGAACAAGGTGCCGATGACCCGCCACCCGAACGGATTGACGCCGAACAGCTCCATGCCTACCCCGATCAGCAGCTTGCCAAGCGGCGGGTGCGTGTTCTCATAAGGCACTATATTATGGTAATGCTCATAAGCCGTACGGGCATGATAGATCTCATCAAAATACGTACTGTTCATGAAATTAGAGTTCTCCGGTATGACGGACTGCTCATCGAACAGATTGGCCGGCGTTCCTCTTTTAGCTGTTGCCCCCGAATCAGGTGTCACGCTTGCTATGGTCAGAGGAACCTTAGGAGCCCCCTGCTCATAGAACGCCATCTCATTGAGGGTGAAGCCTGGAGACGTAACCGAGAGCTTGACATATCTTGCGGATACGTTAAGCGGCTGGCTTTTCCAGATGAAGACATTGCCGACATCCTCGCTTACCTCAAGCGGGCTGCTCCAATTATCAGGGGTCTGGCTGAATTCCAGCTGAAACTTCCCTGTTCCAACACCGCCGAACACATTGACCCGCTCCAGTTGATGGGCCTGCCCCAGATCCACATAGAAGCTCTCGCCGCTGGCCGCTGGCTCCCACAGAGTCTCAGGCGCCTTGTTATCTCCCAGATGATAGAGGGCAAGCGCCCCGTATAGCACGGTGATACCGAGCATCCAGATCCAGTCTTTGCGCTTCAGCTTCAGCGGAGAACGCCGCTCAGCAGGGGCAAGCGGCTTGATGCCTTCTGCAAGCAGCATATCTGCTGCATAGGCCTCCTTGGGAGTAACCGGCTCAGGCAAAAGCTTCGCAGTTCTGCGGATATATACATCGTATCCAATATAGAGCAAATATATCGCAAGAATGATAGTGGTAATAGCTGTAACCAGAACAATTCCGTCAGCTGGCGGATTTCCGCCGGTATTCAGGAACGCCAGTGTATAACCAACATTGATGTACTGGGTCAGGGAGAACCCGAGAAACAAGGTCAGGAAACGCCGGTCCCGGCTCTCCATGAAGGCGAATAAGGACAGGATGAGTACCGGATATAAGTAACGCTCATGCATTTTGGTACCGAATACGAAGACAATCGTGATCAGCACCATTGCGATGAAGTAGGACTTGGAGAGATCCTTACGGTCCTTGGTATTGAAGGAATAATAAGCAGCAAGTGCAACTGCCACCAGGATGAAAATAAAGCCCCATATACGATACGGTATGCCGAGCCAGGTCACATCCAGCGCCGACCACATCGGATCGGTCAAGGCATACAGATTGAATGCATTCACTGTGGAATAAGGATAGGAGGACAGTGTGCTTTTGTAGAGGTTAATCAAGCCTGCAAAACCGCCGTTGTTCCAGAAGAACGGGGCCGCGAGGACAAGAAAGATCCCCAGTCCGTACAGGGCACCCAGCGCAAGCTGCTTCCAGGCCCGGTGATGGTAGAAGGCGAACAGCAGCACAGGTGTGAAAATCAGCGCCTGCGGCTTGATCAATGTAGCGACGGCAAAAAAGATCGCTGCACGTACAAAACGCTTATCGACAACCCCGATCATACTGAGCAGCAGAAAGATGAGGAAAAAGGAATCCGCCTGCCCCCAGGCTGCCGAATCCATCAGTACAGCCGGATTGAACAGGAACAGCATCATCAGCCCCATAGCCAGCCCGGAGCCGAGCCTGATTCGCGCGCTCTTATAGATAATCCAGCCAAGCACCAGATCCGAGAGAATCGCAGGCAGCTTGAAGAGAACCGTCTCGGCACCTGAGCCGCCCGCAAAGTTAAATAATCCGCGCAGCAGGCTAAGCAGGTATAGCACATATAAGTACCCCGGCGGGTAATCGGCGAAATAACCTTCCTCATAGAATTTGCCCGGTCCAAGGTCGGTCAGGCGCTGGCCCCAGGCCATGAAGGTATTCATATCATTTTTATAGCCCTGTGCCGTAAGGCCGATCCAGATCCGCAGGATGAATGCCGCTCCAAACAAAACGTACAGCCAGCGCGTGTAGATTACGTCCTCCTGTCTCAGCAGACGCTCACTGCGGAAGGCTCTTGTGTACAGAAAAGCAAAGAACAGGCAGAATACTCCAGAAAGCAGCAGCAGCTTGGCCGGAGACACCTTATGCGGCACTTCCTCCGGCTTGCTTCCGCCGTCCGCATCTGCCGGGGGAGCCTGGGCTCCGCTGTCCAGTGAGATTATGCTCGATCCCTCTGGTACCGTATCCAGCTTCTCTACGGACAGATCATCGAAATAGGCCTTACCCTGGATGAGATTCGCATAGCCGCCCAGCGCAGCGCCGATTCCGATCTCGGTCTGCTCCTTGCCGGTCTGGCCGATGAACTCCAGACGCTGCCATTCACCGCCGGTATCGCTGGTAGCGGGATAACCGCCGCCAATGCCTACCGGGAAGATATTGGCCCCGATTCCCCCGCCTGCGATGCTGGCTATTTTGACATATCCAGAGATTCTGTAGTAGCTGTCCGGCAAAACGGTAACGGTCTGCACCCACTTCAGGTGATTGGGCTCCAGATTCTCAATCACCGCCGCTTTGCTGCCGGAATGAACCTCTTCGGACTGAACGGATATGGAGCCCGCCGCATCTCCGGCAATCCACATATCCTTGCTCCAGCCTGTAGGCGCCCCGTCTTCGCCTTCTTCAAAGCCCGGGTTCTGCAATACATTCCCTTCGGCATAAGTGCTAGTTACTGGAAGAATAAATAATAAGAGCATCAGTATAACGGTTGCCGCTGCACGTACATTCTTGGTCATCGTTCTACCCTCACCTCGTCAATGTTAATCCAGCCATTACCGCCGGTTATGTATACTTCTGCCTGTATCCCCTGCTCCAGAGTGAACGCAGGAAGTGTGATCTGTTGATAGGCTTCCGCCGCAGGCAGCTCTGTCTCTGCAAGCACCTTACCAGCTGCCCGAATGCCAATCCTCCCGCCGCTGCCGCCGCTACTAGCCATGACGGTCAGTCTGTACTCACCGGCTGTTGCGGTAAAATTCTGCGAAACGATCGTCTCCGCTCCGGGATCAAGATAGGCCAGCTTACTCCCGGCGAAGGGGTTGTTGCCGGCCACTCCCGTTCCCGCAGAGAAGGACCAGCCCGCTGTCCCTTCTTCAAATCCGCCATTTACAAATTTAAATGCAGCAGTCTTGGGTGTGTCCAGAGTCCCGCCATTCTGTTCACTGGTGAGCAGTACGCTGTAGTTGGCAAAACGCTTCACTCTAGATCCGGCGCTTGCCGCAGGCGGCGCAGCAGTATTCGCATAGATATATGCGGCATTCGCAGGCACCCTGTTCAAATCATCAAACCTGTATCTTCCAAAGGAAGAAACCCGCTGAAAGGCTTCTCCCGGATTGGCATACTGAACAGACTTCAGGAAATCATGCGGATTGATCTGCTCATAGAACAACACATAAATATAAGGCATATTCACCTGGTTCGTAAGATAGACTTCACCGGTGCTATGTTCCGAAGCATACTGGACAGCCTCCCCTAAGGATTCATAGAAGGCCGGACCGATTCGCTCAGGAAAATCGCGGAAATAAGTATTGGAGAATAAAATAAACATCACGGCGAATCCGGCCGCGGCCAGGATGGCTACGCCTTTGATTCTGCCTGCCAGCCAGACGAATCCGGTGCTTACCAGCATAATGAACGGATAAAAGATAATATTAATCCGGTTAATATTCACAGTTGTAATCAGCGCCATAAGCACCGCTATCAGGAACCAGAGCAACACGGCTCCCCTACCAGCACTCTCCCTCTCCCGCCGGCTTGTCCACCAGGAATGCAGGAGAACGATCAGGCCGAGCAGCGCAAAAGGCAGCGCCATCGGGTACGCATACCCGTAAGGAGAGATGGAGTTCCAGGCCAAGCCGTCGCTCCCGCTCCACATCAGCTTGCTGAAGGCACTAAGGTTATCCGCAGCCGCCTGCCACAGCCTGCCGCCGAATAGGGATGAAATCTCCTCCACGCGCGGCGTCGTCAGCTTCGGAATCGTGAACAGCGGAGTAGTTATATCCTGCATGGCGTAACGGTTAATGATAATAAATAGTAATATAGGCAGCGCAAGTGCCGCAAACCATACAAAATTCCAGGCCAGGGCACGGGGTCGCAGGACCTTGCTATATAATAGAAGAATTGCCGTAGCGAGCGCAAATAGCGGAACGAAAAAGTACGCTGTTCCATAAGCATACAGCGAGAGGGCCAGCATGCCGGTAAAGGCGTACAGCCACCTTGTATTCGTAAAGGCGCGCAGCAGAAAGTATACGGCTATCAATATCAACGTTGGAAACAGATTCGATTCCAGCGCCCACCTGGACATCATAATATGCCAAGGATTAATGGCGATAAAGAACATGGCAGCGGTCCCGGCTCCAGGCGAGGCCGACAGTCTTTTCATAATGAGATAGAAAAACAGCATGCCCAGTAGTCCCATGATCAGGCTTAGCGCCCTTACAGACAATGGCGTCAGTCCGAACAACAGAATGAACGGCATGGACAAGTAGGCATAGAGCGCATTCTGCCCGCTCCCCCAGGCGATTAGATGAATCGGCAGATGAACACCATTCCGGTCCATCCCGTAGTGCAGAATGGCGTAGGCATCATAGCCGATAGAGGCTTCATCCTGATTCAGTCCCGGTGGAATAGAAGTTATGTATAGAATACGGACTATTGCCCCAAGCAGGAACAGCAGCACCGGCCAGGGCTGGCTACGGAAGGACTTGTACACTCGATTGAATACACCGGACACCATTTATCACCTCTTCAACAATATAATCTAAATATTGGTTGATGAAAAGGGTAAAGCCCAGCTTCTCCCCGGCGGCTTCCCCCTTACAAGAGCAAAAAGAAAACGGCCCCTTCATATAATGAAGAGACCGTAGAATGTAAGTCAGAATCCGTGGAGCTTATTAGCCTTGGCTGCCGATCAGAACATAACGGAGTACAATCAGCACCGCCAGCACCCACATCATCCAGTGGATATCATATTTCTTCTTGCCGGCAATATTCGCTACACAAGCCAGAATAACATAAGTAACAATCCCGAATGAGATCCCGTTAGCAATGTTATACGTAAACGGCATGATCACGAAGGTCAGGAAAGCCGGAATCGCCAGCACCATGTCCTGGAAGTCAATCTCACGAATCGATTGAGCCATAAGTACACCGACAATAATCAGCGCTGCCGCTGTGGCCGGACCAGGGATCAGGGCGACTACCGGAGCCAGGAACAAGGCAAGCAGGAAGCAGATACCTGTAGTTACTGCAGTCAGACCCGTACGTCCGCCTTCAGCTACACCGGCTGCACTCTCGACATAAGCGGTAGTAGTGGAAGTACCCAGCATCGCACCGCCCGCGACAGCTACCGCATCTACGAACATGGCATTACCGACACGCTTCTTACCCTCTTCAGGGTTCTTCATGATTCCGGCGCGTTCAGCAGTACCCACCAGCGTACCGAAGGTATCAAACAATTCTACGAAGGTAAAGGTGGCAATCGCCGATACGATACCGGTGTGCATAATGCCTTCCCAGTCGAATTCCCAGAAGTTAAGCTGTGTGAAGTCAGGAACCCATGGCGTCTGCGGATTGCTCAGTGTACTGAAATCTACAGCACCCATGAGGATTGCAGCCACGGTAGTACCGAGAATTCCGAACAGGATAGCGCCGCGAACGCGCAGTACCATTAAGATGGAGATCAGCAGCAGGCCGATAATCACGAGCTGAACATTGGTGTTCTCCAGGCTGCCCATATGAATTACAGTTTCAAAAGAAAGAACATCTGTAAATTTGTTAGCGGCGATATCGTTACCGGCTTCAACGCCGATAGTCATCAGTCCGCTGTTCTTCAGGCCGATAATGGTGATGAACATCCCAATACCGACGGTAATCGCATGCTTCAGGCTGTCAGGAATGGCAGTGAGCAGAATTTGCCGGACCCTAGTAATGGTCAGGATAATGAAGATAATCCCGGAGATAAATACAGCGGTAAGACCCATTTGCCAGGTGAACTCATGTTCAGTGGTGGCAGAGGATAAGACTACGGAAGCGAAATATGCGTTAAGGCCCATACCAGGTGCCAGAGCGACCGGGAAGTTAATGAATACCCCCATGGCAATGGTGAAAATACCGGCTGCCAGCGCCGTCGCAAGGAAGACAGAATACCAGCCCATATCAATGCGGCCGAAGGCAGTCAGGGTGCTTGGATTAACCGACAGAATATAAGCCATTGCCATAAACGTGGTTATACCGGCCATGATCTCTGTGCGTACTGTGGTGCCGTTCTCTTTCAGTTTGAAAAAGCGGTTCAAATGGTTCTCCCCCTAAGGTTGTATGTTGGTTGTGCCAATACAGCAACACAAAAGCCGGCATCTGGGAAGACACCGGCCCGAAAAAGAGATGGCTGCCCGGAATTCCGGACGATCGCCGGTAATCCCAAAACGAGCTGCTCTTCTTAATCGTAGCCAGGTCATTACGGTGACCTCGTAGAGACTTCCGGGCCGATCCCCGGAATTATACGAATATATTTGCTGTAGCGCTTTATCATTTTAGGGGGAGATGACAGCTCTTGTCAATGGTAAATACGAACATTACCCGTCAGGTTTTGGGTATTGTTCGTAAATTGAACACTTTTATGACAACCACCGCATGGTTAAGGGATTTTGTAATTGAATATAATATATATAAGTGAAAAATTACGCACAGTTTCTCCCACTCTCTTACATAGAAGGTTATTCCCGTGTTAAACTAGCCTAAATATAATCGCCTTAACATAGTAAAGCGGCTATGTATCAACATAGTAAAGCTGTAGGGCTTAGTTATATTTCCATATTGATACCGGAGGGAATACATGAACGCTTTATTGCTCAAATGGAATCAAGTAAGCCTGGTAAAACGAATATTTGTGGGGATCATAATTGGTAGTATCCTGGCTTTAGCGTTTCCTAATGCAACAGGCTTCACCATTTTCGGTTCCTTGTTTGTATCCGCATTAAAGGCCGTCGCGCCAGTATTGGTCCTGCTCTTAGTGATGACTGCTATCTCGCAGCATAAAAAGGGCCACCAGACGAATATGAAGTCGATTATTGCTCTATATGGGTTAAGTACTTTTTTGGCCGGGCTAACTGCAGTTATCGCAAGTTTCATCTTCCCGGTGAGCTTGTCACTTGTAGCGGGTGCGGGCGACCTATCTCCACCTGACGGGATTGTAGAAGTACTGAAGAGCTTGCTGTTTAAGGTTGTCGACAACCCAGTAAACGCACTAATGAATGCTAACTATATCGGTATCCTAGCTTGGGCTCTCCTTCTTGGTATAGCTCTAAGAAGTGCCAATGATAGTACAAAGATAATGCTCACTAACTTTTCTGATGCGGTATCCCATATAGTTAAGTGGGTAATCAACCTGGCGCCTCTGGGCATCATGGGACTTGTGTATGATTCCATTACAGCCAATGGGCTTTCATCCTTGCTTGATTACGGTAAACTACTTCTCGTGCTAATTGGTTGTATGTTATTTATGGCACTTGTTGTTAACCCAGTGATCGTATATCTGAAAATCCGCCGGAATCCTTACCCGCTTGTTCTTTATTGCCTGAAGGAAAGTGGGATTACGGCATTCTTTACTCGCAGCTCCGCTGCAAACATTCCAGTCAACATGAGCTTATGTGAAAAATTGGAGCTTGATAAGGATACCTATTCGGTGTCCATTCCCTTAGGTGCTACCATTAATATGGCGGGGGCAGCGGTTACGATTTCCGTCTTGACTCTCGCTGCTGTTCATACAGTTGGCATTGAAGTGGATTTTGGAACAGCGCTTATTCTTAGTATCCTATCTGCCGTAGCTGCTGCCGGGGCCTCAGGCGTTGCTGGAGGGTCGCTCTTACTGATTCCTCTAGCATGCAGCATATTCGGCATATCGAATGATGTTGCCATTCAAGTCGTTGGTGTAGGTTTCATCATCGGTGTGTTGCAGGACTCTTTTGAAACAGCGCTTAATTCATCCTCGGACTTACTCTTTACTGCAACCGCTGAATATGCGGAAAAACGTAAAGAAGCCAGGAATTCGTGATTAACACGTAAACAAGTGACCGACCATACTTAAACTTTATAATTAAACTTTACATGGATTTTCACAACTATGCATGTTAATCTGAATGTGCTTAGCGATAAGCACTAAATTTCTAACAAGTTCCTTATCCGAAAGGGGATGTTTCGATTGGCTACTACTTATATGGTGGTTTCCGTTTAAAACTGCATAGCAGGCATACATCTTAAAAATCGGGCAAACGCCTGGATTATTTGGTATGCCATCCCAAGTAACCTTTCGTGAATATTGCTGTTTGCTGGATACGATGAAGGTCGTATCTTTTTTGCATCTTGATGCCGTAGAACAGCAGCTTCTTATTGAGGCTGCTGTTCCGCGGCATTTTTGCGTCCACAAAACAACAGATAAGGAGCTACACCTAAAATATGATTGATCTAAAAACCTATGGATATACAGAAATAGAGGAAATCCCGTCCGGATTATTGCCTGGCAGAATTACAGAGCTCCGGCGGGAGCGCTTCACGGTAATCACAGAGCGGGGCGAGTTGACCGCCATACTCAAAGGCACGTTCTATCATAGTGCGGAATCCAGGGAGGACTTCCCGTGCGTCGGTGATTTTATCTTGCTGCGCCCGAACGCGGGCGGGGATTCGCTCATTGTTACGCTGCTCCCCCGCCGCTCCAAGTTCTCGCGTGCCAATTATTCAGGTCATGCCGCCGGCTATACCAAAACCATTCTGGAGCAGGTCGTGGCCACCAACTTTGACTATGTATTTATTCTGTCCTCCCTGAACTGGGATTTCAATGTCACCCGCATGATGCGTTATCTGACCCAGGCCAGGCAGAGCGGCGGCCAGCCGGTCGTCATTCTGACCAAGGCTGATCTCACAGAAGACTATAGCCTCCCGCTGGCAGAAGTCCGTCAGAGCATGCCGGATGTTCCAGTGCACGCAGTATGCAGTCATAACGGTCTCGGGCTAAATGAGCTTGATGTCTACCTTAAGCCAGGTTCAACTGTCGTCTTCCTTGGCATGTCCGGAATCGGCAAATCATCGCTGCTTAACGCCCTGATGGAACGGGATGTTATGAAGGTCAGTGCCATCCGGGAGGAAGACAGCCGGGGACGGCATACGACGACCCACCGTCAGTTGTTCATGCTCCCCTCGGGAGCAATGGTAATCGATACCCCCGGGATGCGTGAGCTTGGATTATTCGACGCTGACGAAGGCATCTCTGCAGGCTTCAACGATGTCGAGGAATGGTTCGCAGAGTGCCGGTTCCATGACTGCCGCCATGAGTCCGAGCCGGGCTGTGCGGTGCTCGCCGCGATTGCTGATGGTTCCTTGCCGCGTGAACGCTGGGAGCATTATAAGGCCCAGCAGCATGAGAACAAGTTCGTTCAAGATAGAACAAGCTATCTTATTCACAAAAATGCCCGCAATCAATCGATCGCGATGCAGAGAAAACAAACCAAGAAAACCGGGGGCTGGAAAAAATGAAGATTCCAACTGAAGCGTTATATACTGCACTAAGTGTGCTTTTTACAACAACTATTAAATCTGCCGATTACCAGATGTTACAGCTACATTGCGGGACCTTGGGGGATGTGCAGCTGGTTACCGGGATGGCCGAAACGGCTGACGGAGAGCAACGGCCGTACCGTATTGTGCTGAAAATCCAGAAGAAATGGGAGCGTTACGATGATCCGGATTCCTGGCGGCGGGAATATGACCTCTACGCTTCCCCACTGGGGGCAACCTTCACAGAATCCTTCCGTTGGCCGGTGTGTTATCACGCTGAGATGAATGAAGCCGGGGATGAAATGAGATTGTGGCTGGAATATATTGATGGCATCTCCGGCCTGGAGCTGACCGGTGACATGTATGAACAGGCGGCATTGGAGTTGGGACGGTATCAAGGGAAGTTGTACGCAGACCAGCCTGAAGTACTGCATAGTCTGGCCAACCTGAGCCATGCAGATTTCATGAAGAATACGTACCTGCACTACCGGTCATGGCCGGTTGTCTACGACTATATCCGTTCGGAGGAATGCGAATTCCCGCAGCATGTACGGCAAATGCTCATCGACATCGATGAACATTCGGACAATATTTTTGCCCGGATTGAACGCCTGCCCCTGGTGTTATGCCACCGGGACTTCTGGGTAACCAACATTATTCATACTGGCGGGACCCTCGTGCTGATCGACTGGGATACCACGGGCTGGGGCTACCTCGGCGAGGATATCGCCAGCCTGATTGCGGATGAGGTTGATCTGGATCACATGATTGAATACTATCAGCGGTGTGTCCCTGCTTATTACCGGGGCTTCGCGGAATATGCGGGAGAGATTGCCCCGCTTGCCGGCCACTGCGTCTACGAATTCATTCTGCTCGTCTTCGGATACCGGCTGGTGGAAGGGTATCTCCATACGGAGAGTGATGACAAGAAGACGGAGTGTCTTCTTACGCTGGAGAAGATTTATGAATTGAAGAGCTTGTAGCTAGCCGCCTAAGCGGGAAGAAGAACTCCAAACCTTAATATAGGGTTTTGGAGTTCTTTTTTGTCATATATAATTGACACATTGACTTATGGAGAGTACGATGAATAAACAGTTAGTCATATATATATGACTTTTTTCAAGGAGGAATCGATATGAACAGGGTTGCAGAATACAGAAAACGCTCCGGCTTGTCGCAGCTTGCCCTGTCGAAAGAGGTCGGAGTTGCCCGGCAGACAGTCAATCTGATTGAGAATGACAAGTATAATCCTTCATTGGATTTGTGCGTTAAGCTGGCCAAGGCCCTGAACTCTGATTTGAATACACTTTTCTGGGAGGTAAACAGTAATGCTGAGTAATATGGAGAAAAGAATGCTAAAGCCATTTGTTGGCTATATGGAGGAAAGAGATGAGTACCAGCGGGGAGAGATCCATCGTGTTCTTGCCGGTGCCTGCATGCATGCCTTGTATCTGACGTCTGGCCTTATGCTCATTAGCTTAATTATGGACACCATACACCACACATTCACATTCGGAACTATGGCTCTGTTCATTGTGCAGCAGTTCGTAGCCTACTACATCCTTATCCGGCTCCGAAAAACCGGAGTTGCAGAAACGGAATACGACATTGATGCAGATTATGAAAAAACAATTAAAGCATTGAAGAAAAAGTTTTTCCTGGCCGGTGCCCAGTGGGGCTTCACTATGCTCGTCCTGATGGAGTTCCTGTTCCCGGCGTTAGCTGGTGAGAAGATCGAAATTCACCTATTCAACATTCTGGTCTGGTGTATCATGGGCGCTGCCTTTGGCATCATTACATATTTCCTTCAAAAAAGAAATATTAAAAAAATAGTTTAGAAGTTTACGTGGAAGCAGCTTTGCCGTCCTTTTAAAGGACAGTACCGTTTCAGCGAGAAGTAGAAGGATCATTTATAGCGTGAAGCCTATACGCTTATATTTTAAAATAACTCTCTCCTATCAGCAGAAAACCGCAGATAGAAGAGAGTTATTTTTTATCCTATACCTATTCCCACTCAATCGTGGCAGGCGGCTTAGAAGTAATGTCGTACACGATGCGGTTAACGTTATCTACTTCGTTGACGATACGCACAGAGATTTTCTCAAGCACATCCCAAGGGATACGCGCCCAGTCGGCGGTCATGCCGTCGATGGAGGTTACCGCACGAATGCCTACGGTGTAGGAATAGGTGCGCTCGTCACCCATTACGCCCACACTCTTCATGTTAGGAAGTGCAGTGAAATACTGCCAGATCTCGCGGTCGAGACCCGCCTTGGCAATCTCTTCACGCAGGATATAGTCGGAATCGCGGACGATGGTCAGCTTCTCTTCGGTCACTTCACCCAGTACACGAATCGCCAGACCCGGACCCGGGAAAGGCTGACGCCACACGATCGCATGCGGCATGCCCAGCTCTTCGCCCAGCTTACGGACTTCATCCTTGAAGAGGGTGTTCAGCGGCTCGATCAGACTGAATTTCATATCTTCAGGCAGCCCGCCCACATTGTGGTGCGACTTGATCGTCTGCGCCGTTGCTGTACCGCTCTCTACGATATCGGTATACAGTGTACCTTGGGCCAGGAACGCGAAGTCACCCAGCTTGGCCGATTCTTCGTCGAAGCAGTAGATGAACTCGTTGCCGATGATTTTACGTTTCTGTTCGGGATCGGACACACCGGCCAGCTTGCCGAGGAAGCGGTCACGGGCGTCGATTTTGACAACATGGATATCGAACTTGCCGACAAAAGTCTCCATGACGCTCTCCGCTTCACCTTTACGCAGAAGGCCGTGGTCAATGAACATACAAGTGAGCTGGTCGCCGATCGCACGGTGAATCAGCATTGCCACAACAGAGGAATCCACGCCGCCGCTGAGTGCGCAGAGCACCTTCCGGTCGCCGACTTTATCACGGATGTCCTTAACAGCATCCTCAATGAACGACTCCATCGTCCATTTGCCCTCGCAGCCGCAGACCTCGTACAGGAAGTTCGAGATCATCTCATTCCCCTTCACGGAGTGGCGTACCTCAGGATGGAACTGAACGGCGAAGAATTTGCGTGCATCATTGCTCATGGCTGCAATCGGCGCGCTCTCTGTACCGGCATCCAGCTTAAAGCCCTCCGGAAGCTCCACTACATGGTCCCCGTGACTCATCCATACGGTCTGCTTGCTCTCAAGGCCCGCTGCAAGCACGGAGCTGGGTGCGAATTCCACATCTGCTTTGCCGTACTCGCGCTTGGCGGAGCGTTCCACCTTGCCCCCCTGCTGCTGTGCCATCAATTGCATCCCATAGCAGATTCCGAAGATCGGCAGCCCGAGCTCGTAAATTGCCGGGTCTACATGCGGTGCATTCTCCGCATAGACACTGCTTGGCCCGCCTGAGAATACAATCCCTTTTGGCGATAAGGCCTTAATCTTCTCCATCGGTGTATTGTACGGCAGAAGCTCGCTGTATACCCCCAGGTCACGAATTCTGCGCGCGATAAGCTGGTTATACTGTCCCCCGAAATCCAGAACAACGATCATTTCATTTGGCTTGTTCATTACTTGCCTCCCTTGATTATTGGATTCATTATACTCATGGTTAATTCTCAGCGTCAAGGAAATGGGGTCCCTTTGCTTCAAGGTTTTGGGCAAGCTGTGGTAGGGGTGGAGGGAATACCTGCACGGGGCAAAGGTAGCGGAAATAGGCTCGTGGCCATGACAGTATGGAATACCTGCAGATGAGCAAATGTCTGCTCATTCACCTCTTCCGGGAGCCGGTATCTATGTTATGGAAATAAAGTGAATAATTACAGCCCTGATTGGCGGTATTCAGCGTTACTAGAGGAAGCGTGATTTTGAATGTATTCGGTTTTTGCATACATTTGCTCCAATCTACGCACCTCCATCCGCGACAGACGGAAGTCATAATTCCCTATATGAAAAGGGCGTCCGCTGCAAGTGCAGGGACGCCGCTTCTCGATCAGGTCAGATGAAAGGTAATCATCAGGCACCGGGCCATGAATGCCGCTGCGTCTGTTGTATCGGCAGCGTTAGGGGGCGACGAGGGCGACATGGGCGTGGCGTCTCCGGTGGGGCACGACGCCGTCAAGGACACTGCGCCTCGAGCAAGGTCTGACGCCGCTAAGGACACTACGCCTCCAGCGGAGCCCGACGCCGGCAAAGGCACGGCGTCTCCAGCGGAGCGCGCGGCCGCTAAAGGCACGCCGCCTCCGGTGCCGCCATACGCCAGGGTCTCCCACTGGCGTACAAACCCCCGGACGGCGGCGCGCAGCCGCCCGTCCTCGATAGCCAGGGAGTCTGCGTACTCCCTGGCGGTAACCCCGGGCAGCGGCGGCCCATACCGCGCCGCCAGCCCGTGCCAGGCCAGAGCGGCGGCGCGCAGCTGCCGCTCACGGCCAAGCCTGCCGGCGCGGCGCACCGCCGGCAGCAGGGCCAGGCTGCGCCGCCAGCGGATGGCGGCAGCCAGCAC
>NZ_JBHUKY010000028.1:0-117959 GCF_042684125.1 Paenibacillus rhizoplanae
CTGCGGCCGTCCTGGCGCCGCTGGCTGCGGCGGCCTGCGGCAGGCTCGCTGCGCGGCGGATCAACAGCCGGCTCGGCGGGCTCACCGGCGACGTCTACGGCGCGCTGGGCGAGCTGCTGGAGACGGTGGTCCTGCTTGTGCTGGTACTGGTTCAGCACAACCTGCCTTAGCCGGCCGCGCGGCAACTGCCCGCGCCCGTCTGAATTATGCGCCATGCCTAAGCAGCATTTATGAGCCGCTAGCCTGAAGGACTAAAAGTGAAATTACTGGGACAAATGTATGCGGAAAACCGAACACAATGGCTGTCACGAAGGCACATGGACCGAATATATGCGGAAAACTGAATACAATGGGTGCTGCTGCGCTGAGGGATGGGACCAATCTCCACAGCCAGTAACATTTATAGATAAATCCTGCAAAATGTGCAACAATGCTCTCCATACAAGCGGCCGATGAGAGAGAAAACCATCAGAATTAGTCGGAGTTAGTTGGAGTCTTTCCCCACAAAAATGTAGACTGAATAGAGGAGGAAGATGAACATGGAAGATACAGCCGCATACACTAGCCCAGCCAGGGCAGCGGAAGCCGGTCGGCGGCGGCCCGGCGCTGTGCTGATGATCCAGGGGACCGCCTCCGATGTCGGCAAAAGCCTTGTCACCGCCGCCATCGGGCGGATTATGACCCGGGACGGTTACCGGACCGCCCCGTTCAAGTCGCAGAATATGGCGCTGAATTCCTATGTCACAGCGGACGGCAGGGAAATCGGCCGTGCCCAGGGGATGCAGGCGGAAGCGTTCGGCATTACGGCTACCAGCGATATGAATCCGATTCTGCTGAAGCCCTCCGGGGAGATGAGTGCGCAGATTGTTGTGCACGGGGTGCCGCATGCCGCGCTCAGCGCGAGGGAATACCGCGAGAAGTTCCTTCCTGAAGCCAAAGGTACCGTAATGGATGCGCTCGGACGGCTGCGGGAGGCTTATGATATTGTGCTGATGGAAGGCGCAGGCAGTCCGGCTGAGATCAATCTCAAAAGCCGGGATATCGTCAATATGAATCTGGCCGGATGGGCGGATGCACCCGTGCTGCTGGTCGCCGACATTGACCGGGGCGGGGTCTTCGCCTTCATCGTCGGCACCCTGGAGCTGCTGGAGCCGCATGAACGCGCTCGGGTCAAGGGCTTCATCATCAATAAATTCCGTGGGGATGTCTCCCTGTTGCAGCCCGGTCTGGACTGGCTGGAAGAGCGTACAGGCATACCGGTGCTGGGGGTGCTGCCGTTCCTGCCGCAGCTGCGGATTGAGGCGGAGGATTCCGTAGTACTGGAAGGAACGTCCGGCCGCCAGCGGGAGGAGTCCGCGAAGGAGCTTGATATCGCGGTCATCCGTTATCCGCGGATCTCCAACTTCACCGATTTCGATCCGCTGGAGGAGGAGCCGGATGCTGCCGTGCGTTATGTGCAGTCGGCCGATGAGCTTGGAACACCGGATGTCATTATCCTTCCTGGCACGAAAAATACCGCTGCGGACCTGCAATATCTGCGCGAGCAGGGGTTCCCGGCTGCAATCGAGCGTGCGTTGGAGCGGGGAACGCAACAGCTTGCCGGAATTTGCGGCGGGTATCAGATGCTGGGCTTGAAGCTGCTTGATCCCTATGCCGTAGAGAGTGCGGAGCCGGGGGAGAGCGAGGGGCTGGGATATCTGCCGCTCTCAACGGCTTTTCTCCAGCACAAGACTACGGTGCGGGTGAGCGGCGGACTGGCTGCGGATCACCCCCTGCGCTTAAGCGCCGCAGCCACCGGCGTAACACCTGAAGCATTGCCTGTTGCCGGGTATGAGATACATATGGGAACAACCACGAACCACGATCCGTCTTCTGTAATCATCCTGTTTACACTGGCCGGACCGGAAGGACAGGCTGTGCCGGAGGGCTGGGGGACACGGGACGGCAGAGTCTGGGGCAGCTATCTGCACGGACTGTTCCATAACGACGGGCTGCGCCGGAGCTGGCTGAACGGACTGCGCATTTCCAAGGGACTGGCACCGCTAACCGCCACTTTCTCGGCTGCTGCACTCCGTGAGCAGGAATTCGACCGGCTGGCAGATGCTGTAGAGTCCCATTTGAATATGGAGGCGGTATATGCAATCATGGGCCTGCCGGGAGGGGTAGAATAGCGATGCTGCTTACCCTGCTGCTGTTTGTCGTAGCTGGTCTCGCTGAGATCGGCGGCGGATACCTCGTCTGGCTCTGGCTGCGGGAATCGCGCCCGTTATGGTATGGATTAGCAGGCTCTGTTATCCTGATTGCCTATGGTATAATCCCGACCTTGCAGAAGTTTCCTTCATTCGGCCGGGTATACGCTGCTTATGGCGGAGTATTCATCGTCCTGGCTGTACTGTGGGGCTGGCTGGTGGACCGCAAGACGCCGGATCTCTACGACTGGATCGGAGCCGGCATCTGCGTCATCGGGATATCCGTCATTTTATGGGCGCCAAGACACTGAGCAACATTCTTCACTTTTCCAAAAAAAAGCAGTTCCAAAGGCCGTGTAGCCTCGGGAACTGCTTTTTCTATTTGTTAGTTGAGTTGAGTAGTTCTCAGCACCCTCAAATCTTAAACTGCTGAGCAGCCTTTTGCAGCTTCACGGCCTGCTGGTAGAGGTGCTCGACGGTCAGGGCATGGCCTTCCAGCTCCTCGTGCTGGCGTGCCGAGTTGTCGGCAAGTGTGTCTGCGTTCTGCTGCGACTTGGCAGTAATCTGAGCCGTTTCTTCTACAGAGGCACTGACTTCCTCGGTGCCTGCCGAGATCTGCTGAGTGGCGGCAGAGACGGACTGGATGCTCTGATTGATGCTCTGAATGAGGATCAGCAGATGGTTGAAGGCATTACCGGCTTCGACCACCTTATTCACCCCGGAAGCCACTTCAGCGTTGACATGGTTCATTTCGGACACGGACTGGTTCATATCCGCCTGCAGACTCAGCAGGAATTCACGGATCTGCTCATTGGATTCCTTGGACTGCTCGGACAGCTTACGCACTTCCCCGGCAACGACTGCAAATCCGCGGCCATGCTCCCCGGCACGGGCGGCCTCAATGGAAGCATTAAGCGACAGCATCTGAATCTGCTTGGTAATCTCGGTAATCCCCTGCACGACCTCACCGATCATTAGCGAGCGTTCGTTCATCAAGCGGAACTGCTCCAGCGACTGTTCGGAGGCCTGCTCTACCTGGCGCATCTGCTCCACTGCACTCTGGGCAATGTCATTGCCGCTCTGGGCTTCGGTGGAAGCCTCGCTGATCTGCTCGGTGACCTCACCGGCGGCGGAGGCAATATGCTGGATGCCCATATTGATCTCATCCATAGCGCGGGAGTTATCCAAGGCGCTGCTGGCAATCATGGTGCTGCCCTTGCCGATCTCCTCCACTGAGGCCGCCGAATGTTCAGCCATCTCATTCAGGATCTGGACACGCGTCTTCAGATCATTGGAATCGGCCACTACTGTCCCGGAGGTATCCAGCACATGTCCGATCATCTCCTTCAGCCGCTCACTCATGATGCGGAAGCTCTCGGAGAGCTGTCCGACTTCATCGGTACCCCCCAGGGTAAGCGCTTCGGTGAAGTCGCCGCCCGCCAGCTTGTTGCTGTAGGCTGCAAGCTTAGTGATCGGGCGGGTAATTCTGCGGCTCATGAAGCCTGCGGCAGTGACCCCTATCACCAGCGCCAGCAGAGTAATTCCTGCGCTTGTCCACAGGATGCTGCTCATCTTGTCTTGGACGAAGTCCATATCGGCGCTTGCGGCCACAATCATGGTCGTTCCGGGAACACCTACATAAGCACTTTTATGTATACCGTGGCTATCACTATAAATTTCACTAAGTCCGGTCTTACCTTTGGAGGCTTGCTCCATGGCAGGCGATACTTCTATCGCTTCATCCGGTTTGAGCTTGGCGCCATGATCTGCGGTCAGGACAGTGGCCTGGCCATCCTTCAGATTGATGAGGAAGATAGTATCCACATCCAGTTTTTTACGCTTATCCTCCAGATAGAATTCGACATTGGTCCTGGCCTGCTCATTCTTGTTCAGGGTCTGCTGCGCACTGGTTGCATTCAGGTTCTTATAGGCATCCTGGGCGGCAGCAGTCAGAGACTTGTCGATCTGCGGAATGACATAGCTCTTAATGGTACCGATAGATATAATGTAGAAGCTGATACTCAACGTAAGAGAAGTGAGTAACAAGACGACAAACAGCAACAGCGTAAACTTGCGACTAATTGATTTTTTAAAGCCAAACATGGCATTCGCTCCTTTTCCGTGAATTGCATCTTAATCTCCATATTCTATAGAATTAACCTCCGGTTGAATAGTGAAAATTTGCTATATGCTGCATTATTTTCAGAAAAAGCTGAATATTTAATGACTCTATCACCAATTCGCCAAAAAGAAGCAACAAAATGCCGTTTTTCTGAAAATTTAAAATTCCATAGCATGTTAGCTTAGTATGTGATAGAGTAAGTATGTTTTGTTTTTGACTACTGTGATCCGCGGTTCGTAACCATCCCGCGTAACCAAAACTAGGAGGAATACCAGGCATTATGTTTAACTTGTTGTGGGGCGTTTGTTTTGTTGTCGTTAATTTTGTGTTTTTTCTGCTGTGCTACCGCTTATTCGGTAAAAAAGGGCTCTACGCCTGGGTCGGCATGGCTACTGTAGTCGCTAATATCCAGGTAGCCAAGACGATTGCGATGCCGTTCGATATAGTAATGACGCTGGGCAATACGATGTATGTCACGCTCTATATGACCAGTGACCTGCTTAATGAGCGGTACGGCCGGGCTGAAGCCCGGAGTGCCGTGTGGTTCGGCTTCTTCACGCTGCTGATGACTACCGTCATTATGCAGATGGTGCTGGTGTTCAAGCCGCAGGAGACGGACATTGCCCAATCCGCGCTGCAGACGATATTCGGCCTGATGCCGAGACTGGCGCTGGGCAGTCTGACCGCTTATTTTATCAGCCAGTTCCTGGATGTACGGCTCTACGCCTGGATACGAAAGTACTACGGCAGCTCTAAGCAGCTATGGATTCGCTCGAACGGCAGCACGATGATCAGCTCCTTTGTCGATACGCTGATCTTCTGCACGATTGCTTTTGCCGGAACCTATGACATGAAGGTGTGGACCGAGATTCTGCTGACCACTTACCTGTCCAAGTTCATCCTCACGGCCGCCGGCACGCCGGTGCTGTATCTGAGCCGTTCCTTCAAATTTGCCGAAGAAGAGCATAAGCCTGTTATCCGGGAGTAAGCCTCCCCATTATAAAGCCCCAGCCCCCGAAGATCCGGGAGACTGGGGCTTTTGTGTGCCTTGATATATAGCAGACTCGCGCACTAACTTGAAGCTTCCTGAACGCTCAGGCAAAATTACAGGTTAAGCACTGTCCATTCTTTGGGGAAGCGGGTCAGCGTCTGCGGACCTTCGGCAGTGACCAGCACATCATCCTCAATGCGCACACCGCCGAGACCCGGCACATAAATCCCCGGCTCAACAGTGAAGACGTTGCCGTTCTGGATAATATCCGTATTGAGCCCGTGCAACGAAGGATATTCATGGGTGTCCATGCCCAGCCCGTGTCCGACACGGTGCATGAAGTACTCCCCGTAACCTGCGGCTTCAATCACATCACGTGCCGCCTTGTCAACAGAACCGAAGGACGCTCCGGCCACGGAGGCGGCAATGCCCGCTTCATTCGCGGCAAGCACTGCACTATATATATCACGCAGTCTGCTGTCCATTTCACCTACAGCGAAGGTGCGGGTGATATCGGAAGCGTAGCCACCGGCATACACACCGAGGTCGAACATCAGCAGATCGCCCGGCTGAATAAGGCGTTCGCCCGGTACGCCGTGCGGCAGGGCCGTGTTCGGGCCGGACAGCACCATCGTGTCGAAGGAGGGGCCGGAGGCACCGACTTTTTTCATCAGATACTCCAGCTCCGCTACCAGTTCAATCTCACTGACTCCGGCTTTGACATGCGCCAGGCCCTGGCGGAGAACCTCCTCCACCAGCTCGGCGGCATGCTTCATGATGCGCACTTCCTCCGGGGTCTTGACCGCGCGCATCGCCCGGAGCAGATGGCCGATATCCTGGTAGGAACCGGCGGCGACCGCTTCTGCGAGGAGTTCATACCGGCTGACGGAAAAGTGTTCCTTCTCGATGCCGATGCTGCCTGGACTAACACTGCCGAAGCGTGACTTCAGCAGTGCGTACGGGTTGTCCGTGTCGCTGTGTGTCAGAATCGTCTTCACTGAGGAAGCGGCATGTGCGGCTTCGGCGTCCAGCGCCGGAACGATCAGCACCGGTTCTTCGCCCCGGATCAGCAGCAGGCCGAGAAAACGTTCATGCGGGTTGCTGGCAAAGCCCGTCAAATAGTACACATGCTTGGGATCGGTTACGAGCAGGGCATCCAGGCTTGCGGCTGCTATGTCCTGCTCCAGTTGTTGCAGAGCTGCATTCATTTCAATAGTTCCCCTTTCGTCTACACGCTTGAACAGCAATGTTCCCATTATAATTCATAATCCTGAAGCCTGCACATCCCGGACGAAGACTATATTAACCCTCCGAAATGATGTAACATGAGCTTATCGCATATACTCGGATATGGAGTAAGGTTAGGCCGGTGCTTGAGCTGTGCTGGCCGGCGAGGAAGGGGAGGATGTCCATGCAAGGCAAAACCGTGCTGATCACCGGTGCGAACTCCGGGATGGGGCTGGCTACAACCGTAGAAATGGCCCGCAGGGGAGCAACTGTCATTATGGCCTGCCGCAGCCTTAAGCGGGGAGAAGAGGCGCTTGCTGAAGCGGTGCGGCAGAGCGGCTCCAGCAAGATCCGGCTGATGCTGTGCGATCTTGCTTCCTTCGATAGCATTCGCGCTTTTGCCGGGGAGTTCACTGCCGAATATCCTGTACTGGATGTTCTGATCAATAACGCAGGGGTGGTCGCGCTGAAGCGTGAGCTGACAGCAGATGGCTACGAGCTGGATCTGGGCGTGAATCATCTGGGGCACTTCCTGCTGACCCTCCTGCTGCTGGATAACCTCAAATCTGCTGAACAAGGCCGGATTGTGGTTGTGGCTTCGGGAGCCTATAAGCTCGGCAAGCTGTATCTGGAGGATCATACGTTATCCCGTGGCTTCAATCCGGCTAAGGCGTACGCCCGCTCCAAGCTGGCGAATATTCTGTTCACCCATGAGCTGGCTGCTCGCCTGAAGGATACCCGGGTTACTGTGAATTGTCTGCATCCGGGCGCGGTGGGAACGAGTATCGGGGTGAACCGGGAGACCGGCTTCGGGCGCGGAGTGCTGAAGCTGCTGTCCCGCTTCTTCCTGACGCCTGAGCAGGGGGCAGATACGGCCATCCTGCTGGCGACTGCGCCGGAGCTGGACGGGGTAAGCGGGCAATATTATTACCGCCGCAAGATCAAGGAACTGACGCCACGGGCGGAGGATACAGAAGCGGCCGCACGATTATGGAAATGGAGTCTGGAGCAGACGGGGCTAGAGTAATGTGGTTTCAGTAGTGTTGCTTCAGCATTGCTGCAACTGTAGAGCTGCTGCGTAATAAGACCGGCTTGGAGTATAATTATTGTACAGATGCTCATACCACAATTAGGGGGACATACAACATGGATTGGCAGGCTTACAGCATAGAAGATGCAGTAATAGAGGATTTGGAAGCAATTGTGGAGATCTATAATTCGACGGTTGCCGGAAGAGTGGTCACTGCGGATCTTGAACCGGTAAGCGTGGAGGAACGGGTGGGATGGTTCCATGAGCATAGCAGCCATCACAGGCCGCTGTGGGTGCTGAGACAGGGCGGCGAGATCGCGGCCTGGTTCAGCTTCCAGTCGTTCTACGGACGTCCGGCTTACAATGGAACAGCAGAGATTAGTGTCTATGTAAATGAGAAATTCCGCGGCAGCGGTGCCGGAAGTATTCTGCTCGCCAAGGCGGTGGAGGAATGTCCGCGCCTTGGGCTGCAGAATCTGGTCGGGTTTGTATTCGGCCATAATGAGCCCAGCCTCGCCCTGCTGCGGAAGTTCGAATTCAAGGAGTGGGGGCTTCTGCCGGGAGTCGCGGTGCTTGACGGCATCCCGCGCGATCTGGTCATCATTGGCCGCAAGCTGTAAATGTATAAATAGACAGGCCTTATTAAGGTTGCGGAGGAGCGCTGAAGGCGGAACGGCATTCCTCTTCCGTAATCCATGATTCCGACCAGACCTGGAGATCGCGGATGACGGATTCCAGCGCCCGGCCTTTGCCTGTAAGCGAATACTGGATGCGGACGGGGGTCTCAGGGAATACCTCGCGCAGCACGATGCCTTCCTGCTCCAGCTCCTTTAGCCGTTCAGACAGCAGCCGGCCGCTGACAGGCAGCGAGGACTCAATTTCCCCGAAGCGCTGGGGTCCCAAGAGCAGCTGATAGATGATTAAGCCCGTCCAGCGTCTGCCGATAATATCCATGCTTTTTTGTAATCTTGGACATAACTCTGTGGATTTCATTAGGCTCACCTCTTACTGTACATTATAAACGAAAAGCCCTGTGCCTAAAACAAATTTGAATGAAAGCACGGCTTGAAAGGATGATTTCTCTTGGCTAAAAAGAAGAAAAACACCCCGGTTCCGCGTCCTGCGGCAACGGATGCTCCCGCAACCCTTAAAGACTTGCTCAGCCGCGAGGTGCTGGATAAGCTGAAGGCGCAGTCCGATGCGCTGAAGGCCGAAGAGCAAGGTAAGAAGGACGCAGTCCTGAAGGCGGCGGAGGACAAGCGCAAGGCGGAGCAGAAGCGGCTGGAGAATGATTTCGGTCATCTGCTGGAGAACAGCAATCAGGACTGGTCCAAGTTTAAATAAAATTAAACTTTACCAGAAAAAGGGTTGACAATCTGCTGCAAGGCCATATATTATTGGGTTTATCATTTAGAGAAGGGAGGCTGATGGGTCATGATTGGAACAAATAAACGGAACAGACAGCAGGATCACCTGACAACCGCATATGTACGATCTGATCTCATCGCCTTCGTCCGGAAGACATAAAACGCAGGGTATTACTGCTGATGTCTGAACTGAATACAGGTGTGCTTTGAACGGATGCAAGCTTCAACGGGAAGCTGCACCCTGCACGCCGGGAGCCGTATGATCAGAATCTGATCTGCGGCTCTTTTTTGTGTACCTGAAACCCAACCTGAGAGGAAATGAAAATAGATATGAATAGCATGAAGCACCAAGCGGAAGAGATGTCCCGCTATAAACATGAGGTGGCCCTTCCGGGCGGCGATCTCAAAATCTACGCCAGTGAGCAATTGTTCGGCACGCTGGATTACAAGGTCCTGGAGATGGCTAACAATAATCTGCAGATTCCGGGTATTGAATATATGAGCTATACGCCCGATGTGCATGTAGGCGTCGGAACCTGCATCGGAACTACTGCCGTCTGGGACGCCGCGTCCGGCTATGTGTCGCCGTCCATCGTGGGCAGCGATATCGGCTGCGGGATGCGTGTGCATCTGACCAATCTCCATATGGATGATCTGCGTGAAGTGAAGCTGCGCCGGAAGCTGGTCCGTGCGATTGAGAAGTATCTGCCGATGGAGGCCCAGCAGCGCGGCCATTACAGCGATATCCGGCTGGAGAATATTGTCCGCAAGGGACTGCATGGCCTGCCGAACAAATATGTGCCGGACAGCTACACCCCGAAGAAATCAAGCGCGCTGTCCCATGTGGAGATCAGCAAGCTGGCCTTCGATGACGAGATCCTGAATGAGCTGCCGGATATGGCCTGGCACCGCGGCCACCGCCAGCTCGGCACGCTTGGCGGCGGCAACCATTTCGTCGAGATTCAGGCGATTGAGATCGCGGAGGAGCAGCGTGAGGTCGCTGAAGCGTGGGGACTGAAGGACGGGCAGATTGCCGTGATGATCCACTCCGGCTCCCGGGCCTGGGGAGGCATGGTCAATCAGTTCTGTACCCCGGCCTTCGCCAAGGTCATGGGCCAGCTTGGACTGGGCAGCGCCGACCCGCGCCTGATCTATGCGCCTCTGGCACATCCGCAGGCCCGGCGCTATGTTAATCTGATGTACTCGGCGCTGAACTATGCGGTGGTGAACCGCCATCTGATCGCTTATGGTGTACGTGAAGGCTTCCGTGACGTCTTCGGCACGAAGTGCGAGCTGCGTACCCTCTACGATCTGATGCACAATTATGCCTGGGAAGAGGAGACTTCCTCGGGCACCAAGTTCGTGCACCGCAAAGGGGCGACCCGCGCCCTGCCCGCAGACCATGCGGATAATCCGCGGGCTTATGCGGCGACCGGGCATCCGGCGCTGATTCCAGGCTCGATGGGCACCGCTTCCTACATCATGGTCGGCCAGCCCGGAGGAGAAGAGAATTATTATTCAATCTGCCATGGAGCCGGACGTATCCGTTCCCGCTCGGCAACGAAGCGTCTAGTGTCTGTCCATGAATTTTCCCGGTCGATGAAGGTGGGGACGGCAGATGAGATTGTAGTGAATCAGCATTCCCTGGAATCTATCATTGACGAATCTCCCCAGGCCTATAAGAATGTAGATGAGATCATAGAAAGCGTTACGGGCGCCGGCCTGGCTGCCGTTGTGGCCAAATGCAAGCCGCTCGCAGCGATAAAGGGGACGAAATAAAGATGGAGCAGGAGAATAAGAAGCCAGCTGTGATCTATGAATATCATGAGGACAGTGCCGGAATCATCAAAGGTTATGAGGTGTACGCGCGCCTGGTGGACGGTATACTTGAAGCCCTTTACACCCGTTACGGCGTCCGCTATGAGCTGTATGCCAGCGATGACCCCAACAGTGAGTACTGGAAGCTGCTGGAGAACGATGTGCAGAGCGGGAATGCCGGAGTGGAGCATGTCGCGCGGATTTTTGACCGCCTGGAGGACCGGACGTTCGTGTTCGATGATGAGAAGGAGCAGCCGGAGTACCATATCCATCTGTCGGTCCGCAATAATGTGCTGGCTTATCCGGCCATGGGCGTAGCTCTGGCTCGGGTGCCGGTGTTCCAGGAGAATGGCATTAACTTTCAGGATTATGTATTCGCCGCATCCGATGCGCAGCTGCAGTTCTTCCTTGGCAATGTGCGCAACCGGCAGCGGGAGCAGAATATCAACAAGGTGACGGTGTTCACCGACCGGCGCAACGGGATTTCCCGGGAGGATGAGCCGATTACGCGTGCGGTTAGGCGTGAAGAGGTAATTTTGGATGCCGGGATCAAAAAAGAGATATACCGCTCGCTCGACCAGTTCTTCGACAGCGACCGCAGCTTCTATGTTACCTATGACATCCCGTATAAACGGGGGATCCTGCTCTACGGGCATCCGGGCAACGGCAAGACTACGCTGGTCAAATCCATTGCCGGAAGCGTTCCGGGACCTGTGCTCTACTGGCAGATTACGGAGTATACGAGCAGTGAATCGGTGAATGAGGTGTTCGAGGCTGCGGCCCGTCTGGCACCGATGGTGCTGGTGATTGAGGATATTGATTCCATGCCGCAGGAGGTCCGCTCCTTTTTCCTGAACACGCTGGACGGGGCCACCTCCAAGGAGGGGATCTTCCTGATCGGCACCACCAATTACCCGGATAAAATCGACCCCGGCCTCATGAACCGCGCCGGGCGCTTCGACCGGGCTTATGAGATTAAGATGCCGAGCGAGGCGCTGCGCCTTGAATACCTGCAGCTTAGAGGCTTCTCCGCCTTCGTTGGAGAAGAAGGCACGGCCACGGCTGCGCGCCTGACCGGAGATTTCTCCCTGACCCAGCTGGGGGAGCTGTATGTCAGTGCCGCGCTGGAATGGCATGAGAACGGCACGGCTGAGGTGGAGTTGCTGGTGCGGGGGATGCGCGGCGAGCTGGACAAAGGCCGCAAACGGGAATGGATGAAGGATGCTTCGTCCAGTATCGGCTTTTATTGAATAAAATACGTGGAGAGCAGGCTGCCAGCGCGAATGAGGCTGGGGAATGAATCGCCAGAGTTAGCATACAGGGGGCCGGAAGGCTCCCTTTGTGCTGAATTTGAGCTCCTCCGCCGTTGCTGGCTGCTAGCCTTCGGTGTTTACAAATTAGAGGTTTCGGGGTCATTTGGGGAGTTATGCGGACACAGAGGACGTTATTTGGCGAAAAAGACGCCTTTTCTGCTCGTATCGGACTCAGGAGCCCCTATATTGTATTGTGGAGCGTAAACGGAGGCCTGAGAGGGGACTTAACGGCATCTGAGTCCGCCAGGCATGCGAAATGCTGTTTCCGGCCAAATAAGGGATCTCCAGTCCGCAACGGGAGTGGCGGGGTTCTCTCCCCCGCACATCGCACCCCGCACATCGCCCCTGCACCATCGCATCTCGGCCCATTGCACCCTAGCGGATCCCGCACCACCGCCCCTCCGGGGAAGAAGGACTTTGCTTGGAACAAAATGGATGTTTTCAGGAAATTTCGTACAGAGGTGTAACTTTTCGCATGCTCATACGTGGATGGAGTAAGGGGGGAGGAGATGGAGCCGAATTCGCTGGATGAACTATATGAACTTTATGTTGACGACATCTACCGCTATCTGCGCTCCCTCTGCCAGGACCACCATGCGGCTGAAGATTTGATGCAGGATACCTTTTACCGGGCGTATCTGTATCTGGAGGATTGCCGGGAGGAACGGGTTAAGCCGTGGCTGTTCAGGGTCGCGTATAATGCATTCGTGGATTATACACGCAAGGAGAAGCGGAGTGTGGCGAAGGAAGGCGCTTATTTCAGCAGCCTGCCCCACCCGGAGACAACGGAGGGCACTCTGCTGAAGCAGGAACGCTGGGAGGAAGCGGCGCGGGCACTTAGCCTGTTGCCGGAGGGGCAGCGCCATGCACTGCTGCTGCACGATGTGCACGGGCTGAGCTATAAGGAAGCCGCTGACATTATGGAGGTGGGCTTGTCCCAATACAAGATACTCGTATTCCGCGCCAGGCAGAAGCTGCGTGAGGCGGATCGGAGGAGGAATGAGCATGAGTGAGGAATTCAAAGAGAAGCTGCGCAAATACAGTGAAGGTACCCTCCCAGAGGAGGAGCGTGAGGAGCTGGAGAGCGAGCTTGTGAAGCTTGAGGCATATCAGCTGTATCTGGAGGAGCAGATGGAACGGGAGGAGCAGGAAGGGCAGGCCACCGGGAATTGGACCAAGGCGGACCCGCAAGGAAGCGCAACTCCAGGGTTCAAGAAGGCGAAGAAGAAGCGAAGAGAGAAGTCCATTATTCGCCGGGGCAAATGGAAGGCGCGGATTAACAATACACTTACTGTATTTTCGGCGTTCCTGATCTTTACGGTCATTAGCAGCATTATCACAGTAGTCTTCTACAACACCGGAGACCGTGGGGAGACTTACAAGGATGTGGTGACATCGGCGATTGCCGTTACCCGTCCCAATACGACGGTGAGGCTTTCATCGAACGCGCATTATTTTTTTCGCCTGGAGTTAACCGGGAATCTGCTGAAGCAGGTGGGCAGCGAGAGTATTCAGGTCGGTAATTATTCACAGAATTTCCTTCTGGGACTGGCCAATAATGGTATATATAATTGGATGGATGAGCGGAACGGGTCTGGAAAAGTGTTCTATTATCCGTCTGCGAAGGGCACGGCCGGGAGAGGGGATAACAGCGATCAGTGGAAGAGGCTTGCGAAGCTTCCTGAAGGTACGGTTGCTGAGGCGTATCTGTCACTCGGCCATTTATATACCACAGATGAACTCCTGAAGCAGCTGGAGCCGCTGAATCTTCAGCCGGTCTGGTTTGGAGCAGATGCCGGACCTTCAACGAGGGAGAATGATGTGGTCGTATATCCGCTTGGCTTCCCTTATCAGCCTATGTGGCACAAGGACGATATGAAGAAATCCGAAGTCACCACTACCAAGACAGGCTGGTTCAGCTCGGTATCCTCCTATAGCAGCGTATCGCCTTCCGTTGAAGAATACGGGAGCGGCGCGTTGCGGGATGCCAACTTTATCAAGACGCTTAAGCTGCTGCAGCAGCATCAGACACTCGCTGGCAGAGCGGTGCATATCAATCAGTTAGATACCTCCGTGGCCTATCTGGAGCAGAACGGAGTGAAGCTCTATGGGGCCGTAGTCACCGGACCGGTCAAGGAGCTGCTGAAGCTGCGCGAAGCCTCCTGGGTCAGCCATTTGCAGGTAGGGGAAGTGCGGCTGTGGAACTGGCAGGAATGAGGAAGAGGGAGCTGGGAATATGGAGTAGGGAGTAGGTGTAGGGAGGAGCCGTCCGGAGACTGCGTAAAGGGAGAGCCTGGACTCCGCTTGCTTCTCCCCCCTGCACATCGTACAATTATAGGACGTAAACTTGGGATCTGAACATGAAATGGCTGAGAGTCGCAGTTTACAGCGTTTCTCGGCCATTGTGTTTTTTGAAATGCCGGGTAGGATGACAATAGGAATGGGGAGTGGATGCAGATGAAGGTAGGCGTGGTATCGGACACACATCTCTCAAGCAGGGCCAAGGGGCTGCCCTCCGTGCTTATGGAAGAATTCAGCAAGGTGGATATGATTCTGCATCTGGGCGATTGGGTATCGCTGGAGATCTACGATCTGCTGGCCGGGCTTGCTCCGGTAGAGGGGATTGCCGGCAATAACGACGGCTATGAGATCATTCAGCGCTTCGGAGAGAGCAAGATCGTTACGCTGGAGGGTATGCGTATCGGGATGATTCACGGACATGCGCCATATTCCCGTAAGGGGACGGATGGAAATGCGCTGCTGGCCTTTGAAGGCCAGGAGGTGGACTGTATTCTCTTCGGCCATTCCCATCAGCCCCTGATGCGCCGGGAGAACGGTATTCTGCTGTTCAACCCCGGCTCTCCTACGGACAAACGCCGGGAGAAGCAGTATTCCTTCGGCCTGATGGACATTGAAGACGGGAAGATCACAGCCCGTCATGTCTTTTACGATTCGAGAGACTAGGAACGTTGTACAGCATCTATACGAAGCCCAGGGTTATGTGCGGCTGGTTAGGAGAGTTAACGTGGTAGAGACAAGCAACAAGCTGGCTGTGTTTTTTGATCTGGATGATACGCTGTATGACCATCTGGTCCCGTTCAGGGAAGCCGTTCGTGAGGTGCTGGCACCTGATGAGGACAAGCTGGATTACGCGGAGCTGTTCTATACCGTACGGCATCACAGTGACCTGCTGTGGCCGAAGTATCTGAGCGGGGAGCTTGAGCTGGAGGAGACGCGGGTGATGCGGCTGGAGCTGGCTTTTGCCGAGTATGGCTTGCCATTGACCCGGGAGCAGGCTGTGCGGATACAGGCTTCCTATATTGCCCGCCAGTATACGATTGAGATGATCGAGGGTGTGGCGGAGCAGCTTCAGCGGTTCATTAGCTTGGGGCACCCGGTAGGCATTATCACCAACGGCCCGCTGGAGCACCAGACGGGCAAGCTGCGCGGGTTGGGCATCGACAAGCTCATTTCGCCGGAGATGATCTTCATCTCGGACGCTGTCGGCCTGGCCAAGCCGGACCCGGCGATCTTCGCCCATGTTAATCAGATGACGGGAACCACGCCGGAGAACAGCCTCTATGTAGGCGACACCTGGGCGAATGATGTAGTGGGTGCGCTTGCTGCCGGCTGGAAGGTCTGCTGGTATAATCCGCGCGGGCGGAAGCCGGGTACGGATCATACACCGAGCTATATTTTCGCCAATTATAAGGAGTTCAGTGAGCTGCCGCTGGTGTGAGACTTGGTATTAATTATACTTTCCATAGTCTTTAATGATTACCTTGGGATGGAATTCAACCTCAACCGAAGGATAAACTTTGCTCCAGTCGGTACCCTTCCATGCTCTGTGTGAAAGACTGTTCCTCACATATTGTCCGATGCCCAGACTGTCTACATGGTGCTGCTGCAAATTCCGGATCATCTGATTTCCCTCCGAAGACAATTTGGCAGAGATTTCATGCTCCAGCTCTTGGCGATCTGCCTTATTCTGAAGTCTGAGGCTTCCGGTATACTCCAGGACAGAACCTTCTATGGAGACATTGATCTTCACTTTGAATGGGGGGTTCTCGGACCGGATGACCTTAAGTTTACGCTGGCTGACCAGAGAGCTGAACATGACTATACGCTTACGGCCCCCGTCTTCACCCAAATTGAGTGCCACCTCCCCTTGTTTGAGGCTGCCCCGCAGAAGAGCAAAGAGTATACCGTCTGCAGCTGGAATTTTCATACGGTAGCGGTCTTGCTCGAAGCAGGCAATTCCTTCAACAATCACATGATCTTCCGTCTCCTTAATGATCGGGGCAATGGCATCAATCCCATCGTCATTGTAATCTCTGGAGAACTCATACAAAGTAATTTGAGGAATACTATTGCTGCTGCCTTCTTTTTCCAGAAGATGGTCAACATACTGCCCGGTGTCCGCATGCTGTTTGTAATTCCTGGATAGCAGTGTACCGGCATCCCCGTCCACAACGGATACTCTAACCCCGAGGGCTACCGATGGGTCTCTCATAAGGGTATCCACATAGTCTCCGAGTCCCGCTTTGGTTAGATTCAAGCCAAATAGAACATTCCTGAGTTGTCCGCTGACCACAAATAATTCGGTTTTCCGGGAAAATTGCAGCCTTGCTTCTTTGATGCTATCGGCCTCTACCACTAATAACTCTCTTCGGCTTTCGGACTCCGGATTGACTACTGGAATGCTGGAGGTCACTTTAAGCAGATTATCCTGACTCAGATCATAGCTTGAGGTCTGTACCATGCCCAGACGCTCCAGAATTCTTTCATCACTTTTACAGCCGCTTAACAGGAACATGAGAACAATCACTGCCCACAGCTTACGCATATGAATTCCTCCGTTTTCTTTGAACAAGCAGCAGAACTACCAGCAGCAGAGGCAGGCCGAAGGCGATTCCGGTCACAGCATAACTCAGATACATAATCCAGGTATTCACCTGATCCAGAGTGTTGGGTATGTAGGAAACGACAAAAGATATTCCAACCAGAATGCTGCACAGGATAGAAATATTTACGCGGGGAAGAACTCTCTTAACTGATTCTGCCGCCGCCCACCAATACATGACGACAGTAATGAGAATAAGGAACAGAAAGAATCCATATAGCAGATTCTCCAGCCGTTCAACAAAGGGAAACTGAATGAAGGCCAGTAAATCCAGCAGGGGGTAGAGCAGTTTTTTTAACTGGCCCAGGCTGAAGAATCCGAAGCAAATAAGAGTGAAGCTGATATATGCCACACTTAAAATCGTATTCCCCGCATAGACACCGCGCATAGATTTTTTCTTATGATCCATATAAGGGAGGTACAACAGAGACAATTCATACCCGAGGAACGCTGTATAGATATCCAGTCCCCCCCGCACCATATCGTGACCTTCCTTGAAAATAAAGGGGGTCAGCCGGACCCAATGAAAGTTGGGTATAAACGCCAGCAATAATAGATACATCCACAGGGTGACCCAGAAAAACATTGTTGTAGCTTTGGAAATGGTATAAATCCCTTTCGTAAGCAGCAATAAAGCCAGCAGGTCTATGGCCAGCTTGAAGACCATTGAATTGGTCGTCGGAAAAGAGATCATTTGAAAGAGCAGCACGTATTTTTTGCCAATCATACATCCGAAGATTAACCACACAGATGCCAAGCCTATATAGAGCGGATACAGCAACACTTTGGAGATGGACTGTTCCAGGATTAAGAATATAGACCGTCCCTTACCCATATGGTACACCAAAGAAATCAGGTAAATATTTAGAGAAGAGATCACAAAGCAAGGAACCAGAAACAGCCATCCGTTTGTCCCGAAATGTTCAGCCAGCTGGCGGGGCAAAGTGAATATAATGATCCCCGATTGGGTCATGTACACCAGGATGGTGATATGAAAGGGAGACAGTTTTTCAGCCATCACAATTCCTACTTTCTCATTTTCTGCCTGACAGGGTTAGGTGTCCGGGTCTGGAACGGGCGGGTCTTAAGCAGTGCAAACGGAGCGCGGATGAATACATCCTTCCAATCCCCTCCCTTCATAGGTGCGACAGGGGATAAGTAAGAAGAACCGAGACTGGTAAGGCCCGAGAGATGGATGATCAGCAGCGCCACTCCCATCGACAACCCCATATTCCCCCATATTCCAGCCAGGATAATGAGTCCGAAACGAACCAGACGGATGGAAGCGCTCATCATATAGCTGGGAATCACAAATGACGCAATCGCTGAAGAAGCTACGGCAATAATCAGGATATTGCTGGTTAATCCGGCTTGGACCGCTGCTTGCCCGATCACGATCCCGCCTACAATACCGATGGTTTGTCCGATTTTGGTCGGAAGACGCGCTCCAGCCTCTCTTAACAGCTCAATCATGGTTTCCATAAGCAACGCTTCGTATACAGGGGGGAACGGAACTCTGGTTCTGGATTCAGCCAGGGTCCGGAGCAAGGCTTCCGGAATCATCTCATAATGATAAGTGGTTATGGACACGTACATCGCTGTGAATATGATCGTTATAAGCAGAGCCGAATATCTTAATAGTCTCACTGCCGTTCCCAAAGCCCAGCGCTGATAATAATCATCGGGGGAAGAGAAGAATTCAAAAAAAGAAGCTGGAGCGCTGATAGCGGTAGGGCTGTTATCAATAATCGTAATGATTTTTCCGCCCTCCAATTTGGATTCAGCAGCATCCGGCCGTTCTGTTGTCAGAAATTGCGGGAATACCGAATTGGGGTTATCTTCAATGAATTGGCTTAACATCGAACCTTCATTGATCGCATCAATCTCTATTCTTTGAATACGCTTCTGCAGTTCCTCCACGTACTCCAGATTAGCAATTCCTTTAATATAGAGGATGTACACATCGGTTTTGGAGATCTCGCCTACAGAGCAGCGGATCACTTTTAAATGCGAGCTTTTGATCCTCCGCCGGATTAGAGACAGATTAGTGCTGGCGGATTCCACAAAAGAATCATGGGGTCCGGTAATAATGGTCTCCGTTTCGGATTGCACTAAGCTCCGGGTTTCAGGCCCGTAAGCGTCAAACATGTAGACCTGATCCAAATGGAAAATGGCCACACTGCCCCCCAGTATGCCAACGACTACCTTTTTTACATCCGCCTGAAAAACAAATTGTGATTGTTCCAGCAGTTGTTCTATCTTATCGCCTTGTGGCCTTGCAAAAGGTTCCAGAATTTCATCAGTAAGAAGCTTGCTGCTTACCAAATGAGGGAAATAGACGATATCGACCCGTATCTCCGGAAAGTTCCGCCGGGATAAATCAGCACATTGGTCGAATTCCTGAAGGATGTGCTGTAAAGACGGTGTCGTATCCTGGACTCTTCCCATATTAAGCAGCCCCCAATCGTAATTATCAAAGGTAGTATCCCCAAATAAAAAGCAGCGATCCCCGTTATTGGAGAATCGCTGCTTTCTGTTTGTTTTTAGAGTGCTAATTAGCGAAGCTATAAGTCGGATCGGTCAGATTCAGCCGTTTCTTCAGCTCAGAGGTGGCATAGATCTTGTTGTCATCCGTAATGAAGAAGGCCTCAACCTTCTCTGGCATCGCTTCAAGATATTTCAGGCCTTCTTCCAGGCCCATGAGGAACACACCGGTGGAAAGAGCGTCCGCGTCTGTCGCGCTCGGGCTCATGATGGTAATACTCTTCAGCCCGTTCTGGGAAGGGAAGCCTGTACGCGGATCGAGGATATGGTGGTAACGCACCCCGTCCTGCATGAAGAAGCGCTCATACACCCCGGAAGCATCAATGACCTCATCGGTAATCTTAATCGTGCCCAGTTGGGAGCCCCGGCTCTGATCCGGGTCCTGCAGGCCGATATTCCACTGGGAGCCGTTCGGCTTGTTGCCAAGGGCGATAATGCTGCTGCCGCCGAGATTGATCATCGCGCTGTTCAGGCCCTGAGCCTTAAGATAGTCGGCGATCCGGTCAGCCGCATAGCCTTTGCCGATTCCGCCCATGTCCAGCACCATGCCTTCTTTGGCTAACTTGACCGTCTTCGCGGCTTCATCTACGATAACATCCTTATAGTTGGTCAAGCTGCGGGCCTTGTCGATCGCAGCCTGGTCAGGCACATGGTCCCCGCCTTCGCCAATCGCCCAGAGATCCACAAGCGGGCCAACCGTCGGATCATACAGCCCGTCCATTTCCTCGGCATATTTGAGGGAGAGCTTCACGATATCCAGCGTTTCATCAGACACAGCAACGGCTTCTTTGCCCGCGGCCTGATTCACTGCGTACAATTCTCCGTTTGTCTTGGTGCGGCTGAACTCGATGTCCATCCGTTCCAGCATGGCCTGAATGTCATCCATATTCTTCTGCTCCACCGTGTTACCGAACACCTTGATAGTCACGACGGTATCATAAATATAAAACGTCTGCTCCAGGGACTTCGTATCGCCGTCTTTGGAGGCAGAGGCGCCGCCAGGGGTTTCTGTAGCAGCCGGGCTGTTTTCACTCTTGTTGTTGCCTACTGTAAGCCAGATAACCACAGCCGCAGCGATAACAACAACGAGCGCGGCCAGAATTACAACGGTTTTTTTGTTCTTAGATGTTTTTTTGATTTCAGACATATTTCACCATCCATACAATTAGTTTCGTGGTTGCATCTTTACTATCATACCCCAGAAAGAACGGCAATGGATACTCATTTGATGACATTTTGTGCAGAAGAGCGGCTTGCCGAAGGGGGAGGCATGTGATATTTTCAAAATATAAGTTTATATGTTTCACGTTATAACTTATCCTTCTATTTCTCCACTTGTTTACAGTAAAGGAGCATGACCCATGTCTATTGACCGTAAAGCGTTAATCCTGCAGGCAGCAACCCTGTCTTTTGTACAATTTGGCTATAAGGCTACGACGATGGATCAGGTATCCAGAATCGCCAATGTGGGCAAGGGCACGATCTATACCTTTTTCAAAACCAAGGAAGAACTGTTCGAGGAAATTCTGGACAAGGCCACCTCCGAATTAACATCGGTGATGAGCCGTGTGGCTGCGCAGCAAACGACCTTCGTGCATAAGCTGCTTAATCTGCTGGACTCCATTCTGGAATTCCGCCTGGACCACGAGCTGTTCGTGAAGCTGGCCCAGGAGGTACGGGATATCGGTACGGCCCAGGCGCTCGAAGGTGTGAAGCGGATGGAGGGCTACGCGCTGGACTTCCTGCAGCAGCAGATCGAGGAGGCCATCGGGAGCGGAGAAGTGAAGCCTTGCGATGCCAGTGTGGCGGCGTTTATGATTCTACGCATGTATCTGGCGCTGACCACGGAATGGAACAAATCCCATGAGCCGCTGGATCAGGACAAGATCAAAGAGCATATGATTCTGTTCATCTCCACCGGAATGCTGCAATAGAGGCAAACTAGCGAATTGTTGTAATAACTAAACAGAGCTTTAGACAAAGTGAGGATGATGGATATGGAAGAGTATAACAACGGTACCGTTCTTGGCGGGCAGGAGGGTCCGGCGGCACCTCAAGATCCAGTGGAGCGCCGTGACGGCTTCTTCGTCATGTTCGAGACGGCGATTGAGGCAACCGCCCGGGCAGAGGGCAAGGCCTCGCAAGAGGTCTATCTGGAAGGGAACTATCTGATCGATAAGGCCAAATACATAGGCGGGGTTACGGATGAGCAGATGCTGGGGATGCTTAGAGACTGGACCGGCTTCCGCAAGCTGGTGCACAGCATTGGAGTGTCCGTGAAGACGGCGGAGGAAGGGGCAGCGGTCACTTTTCTCATGCAGAATTGGGGCAGAACCAGCAAGTATGAGACCGGCACTCAGCTGAGGGTCCCTTGTCCGGGCGATGGAACGGAAATCATAGTCAAGCTGGAGGAGAACGAGTGGTCTGAGGAGGATGTGGCTCCCGGCAAATATGCCTTTGAATTCAGCAAGGAGGGGGAACTGGCGACAGCGAGCATCGTGCTCTACCTGAATGACGGGTACACGGCGCCTGAGCTGACAGCGGAACCCCCGGTAGACTTCGATTCGTCTGCTTACCACAGTATGATTGCGAAGTCCCTGCTGCATGCGGGCAATAACCGGCGGATGAAGCGGGCGATGGACAAGGCTGCAAGCGGCGGGGATGTGACGATTGCTTATATTGGCGGGTCTATCACACAGGGGGCCGGAGCCAAGCCGATCCATACCGAATGCTATGCTTATCAGTCGTACTTGAGATTTAAGGAGCTATTCGGCAAGGACGGTGGAGAGAATATTCATTTCATTAAGGCCGGGGTTGGCGGGACGCCCTCCGAGCTGGGGATGATACGCTATGAGCGGGATGTGCTGAAGGATGGTGCAGCTGCTCCTGACATCGTAGTGGTGGAATTTGCCGTGAATGATGAAGGGGACGAGACGAAGGGCAACTGCTTCGAGAGCCTCTGTCTCAAAATCCTGTCTGCCGAAAGCCAGCCAGCCGTCATCCTGCTGTTCAGTGTCTTCGTGAATGACTGGAACCTGCAGGACCGCCTCTCCCCGGTAGGCAGACGCTATAATCTCCCGATGGTCAGTGTCAAAGATGCAGTAACAGAGCAGTTCCGGCTTAGTAAGGCCGAAGGAAATATCATCTCCAAACGGCAATTCTTCTACGATATCTATCACCCCACGAATGACGGGCACCGCGTAATGGCGGACTCCTTAGGCTACCTGTTCTCCGAAACTGCTAGGGCGGCGATGGATAAAGAAGAGGAGGATATGCTGGCGGGACCGCCTGTGCTCGGCAATGATTTTGCCCATGTCCGGCTGCTGGACCGTATAAGTGATCTGGGCAGTGCAGGTGCTGCGATTGCTATTGAAGCTGGCGGCTTCCACGGTACGGATGAGGAGCTGCAGCAGGTGGAGAAGGATGCCAACCCGTTCGGCACTCCGCAATTCCCGCATAACTGGATGCACACGGCTGAGTCCGGTGAGGATAGCTTCAGGCTGGCAATCACCAGCAAGAATCTGATCCTGGTCTTCAAGGATTCGGGCAGCCCGGATGTAGGCAAGGCGGAGGTCTACGTGGACGGCAAGCTGGTTCTGACGGCAGATCCGCATGTGAATAGCTGGACGCACTGCAACGCCGTGATTCTGTACAAAAATGAGCAGAGCCAGCAGCATTTGGTGGAAATCCGGATGGCGCCGGAGGATCAGGAGAAGTGCTTCACCATCCTGGGCTTTGGCTATTCGGCTTAAGAATAATATAAGGGTGCCACAGAGGCCGCATTGAAGCGGCTGCCTGTGGCACCCTTTTTGTACCGTTCATGAACAGGACGGCGTTTCAGCTTGTGGCTGAGGACTTCTGGGGTAGCGCGGAATCCGTCTAATCCAGCATGAATTCCCTGTATTTATTCTTGCTGGGATTAAGGACGAACAGAATGCCGCTGGTGTAGCCCGAGACGGCATTGAAATTTCGTTTCAGGGTAGCTTTTGCCGTCAGATAGGTCAGTGTCCAGAGCAGAGCCGCATAATTTTTCACGGGTGCTTTGCGCAGATTCAGCAGATAATAATGATTGACTGCGGTTGCCCGGGCGACCCGGCCTGCCTTGTCGCGCGAGCTGGGCGATTCATGATGCATGATTTTCAGCTCCGGGTTAATCACCAGCTTGCCGTATCTGCTCGCCAGATGGCACATATAGATGTCGTCCGCCACCGCGTAGCTGGTCATCCAGGGGTACGGCTTCATGTCCTGCAGCGCCGAGCTGCGGAAGGACATATTGCAGCCATGGAAGAAATCCGTCTCAAAAACATTCTCGGTCTCCCCCCACAAAAGAAGAGATCCGGCCAGTGTACTTGCCGATAGTCTGCCTGGCGAAGCCGACATTTGACAGGTCAGCCTGCCGAGCAGCTTGCCCGATTTACTGCTGGAGAGACCCTTGGCGATTCCGCCGACCCCGACAATGGACGGGTCTGAGGCGTAGGTCTCAAGCATCCGGCGGATATAGAGCGGATCGTCCAGCTCTGCATCGTCATCGAAGCTGAGCAGAATCTCCCCGTCGATGAGTCCGAGGGCCTCGTAGCGGGAGAGCCAGACGCCAGGCTTGGTTTTGCGGTAATAACGCAGGCTGGCATCCGGAAGACGTCCGAGCACCTCGCGGAAATATTCCAGCACCTGCTCTTCGATCTCACCGTCGTCCACGATCAGCAGTTCGATGGAGACATTCTCCAGGCCGGTCTGCACGCCGATGGATTCAATACAGAGGGTCAGATCGCTGATCCGGTTACGCGTGGGAATGACTATAGACAGGTCATGCATGCCGCTGACTCCTTTCGGGACGCCATAGACCGTCCGCTTTGAATTAGTTGCTCTAATTTTACCTGCCCGGCCGGGCGGACGTATATACCTCTTTCGTTTACTTTTCTCCCGGAAGCCAGCAGAGAGGGGAGTGTACAGGGTATCCAGCGAGCGAGGGCCGTTCAGAAAGTTTGTTTGTAATTTTCGGTTTTTAACTATATAATAGTAAGTGAATTGCAATACCAATACCACTACCATTCAGGAGGAATTCCCATGAGAATAGATATATGGTCCGATTATGCTTGCCCGTTCTGCTATATCGGCAAAAGACGGCTGGAGCACGCGCTGAGCCAATTTCCCGGCCGTGACCAGGTGGAGGTCGTGTTCCGCAGCTTCCAGCTGGACCCGAATGCACGCACTGATGAGACGAGAGATATCCATGAGCTGCTGGCCGGCAAATACGGCATGACCCGTGACAAAGCCAAGGAGATGAACGCACAGCTGGCCGAGCAGGCGCAGGGTGTGGGGCTGGAGTTCAATTTCGATACGATTCAGTCTACAAATACCTTTGACGCTCACCGCTTGAGCCATTATGCCGCTACTCAGGGCAAGGCTCCGCAGCTGACCGAACGGCTGCTGCGCGCTTATTTCACCGATTCGCTTAATGTGGGTGACCGCAAAGTGCTGGCTGAACTGGCCGCCGAGGCCGGACTTGATCAGGCTGAAGTAGCAAAGGTGCTCAACAGTGAGGCTTATGGTGACCGGGCCCAGGCTGACATTGAAGCTGCCGGGCAGCTGAACATCACCGGCGTTCCGTTCTTCGTCTTCAATAATAAGTACGCCGTCTCCGGTGCGCAGCCGGGTCCGGTCTTTACTGAAGTGCTTGACACGGTATGGGCGGAGGAACAGAAGGGTCCGGAGCTTCAGGTGGTCGGCCAGCCGAAGTCCGGGGCTGCACCGTCTGCTGACGGCTGCGATGACGGTTCTTGCAGCATCTGATTGCGGTCAGGTGTCGGCTTGAGTTAAGTGTAGCTGTGTGCTGCGCCGGGACGAATGAGTCTGGTTACGGACTACAGTTCCGCTAATTGCGCCAAAAGGCCATTTTGAGCGGCTTGCCGGACTCAGAGGACGCTATGCAGGTATATTTGAAGCGAAAATGTAGGATATTCGGCACTTAAGCGCACTGGGGTCCGCAACGCTGCCGCAAAAGAAGATTTGGTACAAATAAGCGCACTGGAGTCCGCTGCTTGAGTCCATGTAGCGTGCTCCATACAGCCAGGAGGCTTCGGCTGATCGGAACAGGCTGGAAAGTGTGGCATTCCTGCCGCCACTGGCCCTTCAGAGTAAATCTGCTACAATGGACGCACCAAACCCCCGCCGCATGAAATTCATGCAGCGGGGGTTTTTTATTGCGTACAGTAACTACTAGTCTTGAGAGGGAAATCGAACACAATCGCAATGTGCTAGCACGAAGGTGAGTGGTCCCAATGTGTGAGAAAAACCGAACACATTACGCCGCCGCATCTCCATTCCGTTACCGGAACGAGGTCACCAGACTGGAGAGCAGTGTGCGGACATCATGCTGGTACGCATTGATCGGCTCCACCGGACGGTTCAGGCCGAACAGGGTGTAGACGGCGATGCGGGCGGCACGGACTGAATACTCTTCTGTGAAAACGATATCGTCCGGGATTTCGCAGTATTGGCCGATAAAAGCCAGGTTGGTTGAGCCTTCAGGCACCACCTGCGGCCGGTCGTTGTTCAGGCGCGGCATGAACTGGGAGGTGATATACGGCATCATGCAAGGAATACAGTTGGCGGTAGCCATGATCTCTTCCTTATGCTCTGCGAAGTGCAGATGCCCGATCAGCTCCTCCATAATTTCCACGCCGGTACAGTCGCACATTTTTTTGTGTACATAATCGCCGACCTTGTCCGGGTACAGGCCATATCCCCAGAAGACCTTGACATGCTCCGGCTGGTTGCGGAAATGCGGCTGGAAGGCCAGCACGACAGACATCAGCCAGCTGGAATCCTTAAAGGTGACGAGTGCGCCGGTTCCGGCCCGGTTGCGGGTGAACTTTTCCATAAGGTCGAAGAACTTCGAGTCCTGGAAGGTCACTGTGAAGGATTCCCATTTGGACTCATCCACATGATCGTCGAAGGAAGAGGGGTTGCCGAGACCCGGCTTCTTCGCGGCGATTGTCTCCCACAGCTTCCATGAGCTGCCCTTACCGTTCATCCCGGGAGCGGAGGTCATCGATCCGAGGCTGGAGCCTTCGGTCATCGAGCCGTTAGTCACAATGACGCGGTCGCCTTCATGAACCTGGATCGTGTCCTCCACGCCATCGCGGACGACCTTCATCGCGGTTACTGTAATGCCGTCGCCTTCTTTAAATTCCAGATCAGTTACCGTACATTTCAAGGTGAAATCTACGCCCAGCGGCTCCAGATATTGATGCAGCGGCAGAATAATCGAATCATATTGGTTGTACGGGGTGCGGGTTACGCCTTCAAGCGTTTGAATTCTCGGGAACTCGTGCATGAAGCGGAGCATATAACGCTTGAACTCAACCGCACTATGCCAAGGCTGGAAGGCGAAGGTGGTTGCCCACATGTACCAGAAGTTCGTCGTGAAGAAATGCGGTCCGAACCAGTCGTTAATCCGCAAGGTGCCCATGGCCGGCTCCGGCGTAATGACCAGCTTGCCCAAGGCCAGACGGTCTGCCATATCGAAGCCCATTGAGGTGACATCCTGAACCTCACCCTTGCTGTTGATCAGCCGTGCCTGGCCACGGGTTGGATTGGACTCGTCGAATTGAACAATTTCTTCCCGCAGCGTCAGCCCCGGCTGGTCAATGGACGGAATGGTACGTAATAGCTCCCACAGATTCTCATAGGTCTCATCGTTCAGCATCCGGCCGCCGCGAATGACATACCCATGCTCTGCATCGCCGGCTCCGTCATTACTGCCGCCAAGGATCTTCATCTCTTCAATAATGTGAATGTTCTGTCCGGGAAAATTGCAGTCTCTAACCAGATAGGCCGCACCCGCAAGGGATGCAATGCCACCGCCTACGAAATATACCTGCTCGTTACCGTACTCTTTTTTCACTGATTACCGCCTCCATAGGTTTGCTTGATTACTGGACCTGAACCGAGTGTAATCCAGTCCCGCCCTGGAGGGTATCATCAAAGCAATGGATCTGTATAAAATTTGGACATATGGAACAAAGTGTATCGTTTTTGAGCAGAAAAAATGCCGTAGCCTCTAAGGTTACGACACAATGTTCTCATATTTATGCAGCGCCTTCAGAAAGTTCCCTTCAATCAGGACGCTCAGCTTCTCGATCATCGGCCCCGGCTGCTCCTTCATCCCGTCCTGCATCCACTGAATGACCAGTCCGGTGAAGGCCAGGGTGTAAAAGTTGGCGATGAACTGCTTATCCGGCGTCCCGACATCCAGCCCGGCGGCCAGCTCGTTGATGACGCCCATGACAAGATCATTCGTCACCTCATACAGATACGCGTCCAGATGCCTCCGTCCGAGGGAGTCCAAGGTATTGCAGCAGAACGCCTTATTGTTCTCGATATAGCAGAATATCCGGTAGAATCCGTCTGTCCACGTGCTGTAGCTGCGATACTCAGCAATGCTCTCGACAGCCTCAGTCTTGTAAATCCAGCCCAGCAGATCATAGATATCCTGAAAATGATAATAAAAGGTCTGCCGGTTCACGCCGCAATCCTCGACCAGATGCCGGACGGAGATTTTGCTCAGCGGAAGATGGGCCATCAGATCTTTGAGCGAGCGGGCGAGCGCATTTTTGGTCAGCAGGGAATTGGACATAAGGGTCATCAGCTCCTAACAGGAATCAGCGTGAGCGCCAATAGTGTATCAGCAGCCGGCCGCCCTCGGCGATCAGACCCAGAGCGAAGCCGCCTGCTGTAAACAGGCCGAAGGAAAGAAAGCCCGCAAGATCCTCGAAGCCCGACATCTCACGGTAGGTGTACAGGTACATCAGGAAGAGCCCGGCCACAGTTCCAGCGGTTGAGAAAATCCACACAAGCTGCGCTCCCAACCAGCCGAACCCGTTGACTATACCGGAGATGACGAGGGCAAGGATGGCCCAGCGTACGGCAAGAATAAGGTTGAAAGGCTCACCTAACCACATGTACCGGTGCAGAATCAGCAATAGCCACAGCAGCAGCGCGTAACCGGCACACCATGCCAGCCAGCGGCCCGTCCGGGCAGGAGGCAGGATCTTCATAAGCAGCTCACCCCGTGTACAGATTTATACCTCTTCCAGTTCCTCGGCACTCTGCAGCAGGAACTTCAGGAGGTTCGGAATATCTTCCATTTGGTCCTCAGTGATTTGCCGCTTGAATTGCAGCTCTACACAGTTATTGTACGTATCGTTCTCCTGCCCGTAGCGGAAGCTGAGCGATTGCACAGGCTGGAAATCGGGTCCCCATATCGTAGTCAGGATCTCTTCAATAGCCGGACACTGCACGTTCACATCCTCAATCTCCATATAAAAGCGTATTAAAAGACTACAGCCGGGATCGCTGCCCGGTGTCTCAAGAATTTCATCGCCCAGCTCTTTCACTGTGGACTGGAGCAGAATCTCGGACGTCACATTCAGGCCTTCGGTCAGCTTGAACGCGAGGCTGAATTCGCGCGACATCAGCGCGAGATTGAGCAGATCGGACCGGTCTGTTACAACTAGAACCCCATCCAGATTATCGTAGTCATAGATCTGATTCTCCAGGGCGATTTTGATATTGTCAAAAACAGTAGGGTGGAACAAGAGCGGCACCTTCTATTTCTCTATAGTGTATTATGATCTGCTGTCTGCACTCACAGCTTAGGAATTAGTTCGTAGGTGCCGGTGCCGTGTATTTCAGAAAAGTCTTCGGAATCGCGCTCTCAAACGTCAGGATTTCACCGGTAGTCGGATGGACGAACGAGAGCACGCGGGCATGCAGACCGAGGCGGCCGACCGCCTTGGTCTCTGCGCCATACTTCTTGTCCCCGGCAATCGGATGGCCGATGTCGGACATGTGGACACGGATCTGATTCTTCCGTCCGGTCTCCAGATGCACCTCCAGCAGGGAGAAGTGGCGGTTCGCCTGGATCAGCTTGTAGCGGGTTACGGCATGCAGCCCGTCTCCCTCATGCGGACTGGAGTACATCTTCAGCGTGGAGGTCTCCTTCAGCCACGAGCTGATCGTGCCTTCGGATTTCTTAACGGCGCCTTCTACCAGAGCCACGTAGGAGCGTTCCTTGACGGTTTCTTTCCAGCTGTTCTGGAGGGACTGCTGAATCGCCTCGCTTTTGGCAAACATCATGACGCCCGAGGTATCACGGTCCAGCCGGTGCACCACATAGACGCGGTTCTTCGGGTTGCTCAGGCGGACATGCTCCATCAGCTGGCGGTAAGCCGTCAGTTCATTGTCTTCTCCGGTTGCGATGGACAGGAGCCCCGCATCCTTCTGAATCACGATAATATCGTCATCCTCATGGACAATGGTCAGCCCAAGCATCTCCTTGGTTTCGGTAGGTTTCTCCTGGTCAATCGTTACGGTCTGGCCGGGATGGAGCTGATGGTTATGTTTAGTCACCGCCTTGCCGTTCACAGCAACCTGCCCGCGGGAGAGCATGGATTTGATCGAGTTGCGCCCTTTGTTCGTAATCGTCTTCAGCAGAAAAGCAAGCAGCTCCGCAGGCTCTGCTACCGTATAGGATTTGGGTGCAGCTGCCGGCTTGGCCGGGGCTCCGGATCTTGCTCCCTGTTTATGGTTAGAGGTTCTGTTCCCCTGATTTCTGGTTCTTCTTGTATTCATGACCGCATTCTCCGTCCTTTAAGTAGGTTACTCCTCAATATACCATGGGCGGTGAAGAAATACTACGAAGGGAAGGGGGCGCTAGATATAGAGGAGCAGGCCGATTATAAGGAGCAGGGAGAGGAAGCCGTAGCTCCAGGCCAGGATGGTGGCGTATTTGTGCTCCCGGAGCCAGCCTCTGCTGCTGTAAATCCTGACATCTACAGCCAGCAGGAGTATAGCGGAGAATAACAGCATCCCGGCGATGCTTCCCAGTAATCGAACCATATGTTCCTTCCTCCTCGCACGGATATTGGACTGGGGCCGAACTTATTTGTGCTTGAGTCCGACTCTCCGGATATGCAGGGTCAGCTTGATATCCACACCAACGCTGCTGTACATGCTCTCCCAGTCGTTCTTGTCGTGAACATGCTCCTTCCAGTAGGCCGGATGATGGCTTCTGATCATTTCGCCCATGCCAAAGATATCGGAATGATCCTTCTGCGTCTGTTTGACCAGCCGGGTCAGTACCGTCTGAATCTGCTGTTCGAAATCCCGCTCAATCTCACGCAGCTTCAGGGGAGAGTCGATGGGAATATCGCTGCTGTAATGCTCGTCCAAATCCCCCTCCAGGAAAATATGATAGCTCAAATGCGGCTTGCCGTCCCTGATCTCGCTCCGGGTCCGGGTGAAGCGTTCATTAATCTGGGTCATAACGATTCCCAGGTTCCCGGTATGGAGCATAGTGGAATACCCGCCGGGGTCCATCCCCATCATGGCCATGAACCCGCCGATCTCTATAGGGGCAGTCTTGCTGACCATCTTGCCGCCGCTGAAATAAGCCAGCCCTTTAATCAGAATATTGTCCCTGTTACGCAGTGCGACATAAGGCAGATAGGCGCTTTGTCCCCACTTGGAATCCGCTGACCAGAAGGTGCCGATATAATCGCGGGGGAACTTGCCGGAGGAGACCGATTTCTCCATCATCGACAAGATATAGAGCGTAGGTACGCGCTGCAGCGGGGGATTCACATCCATAAATGCCGAAGCCCGCCCCTCGGAGACGAGCAGCCAGGTTCTGCGGCGGATTTCCGGGTTGCGGCGGAGATAATCATTCAGCTCTGCAAGGCTGCCGCGGGCAATATCCTCGCTGATGATGACGATCCGCAGGTGGACCAGATAACGCGGGTCGGCAATCTGCTGCTGCAGGTTATTCATGGCATCGTCGAGGGAAATGCCTTGGACCGTCACCACCCAGACGGGACTGGTCTTGCTGTCGCCGGCACTCCCTCCGCCGGTGCCGGGTCCAAGGGGGACTCTGCCCGGGACGGCAATCTGTGCGGTGACACTGATCATCTCAGCCGGTAGACCGCCGTCGTGGATGTGTGTGACTCTGTCTTCCATTTGCGCCTCCTCCGCAGAGATCTTGTCAATGGACAACCCGAGAACAAGGGCGCGGTCCTCAATCTCCACCTGATCCCAGCATCCGCTGAGCAGCGGGGCAGCGATAACCAGCATGAGCAGCAGGGCGAGTGTACGCGGAAGCTGTTTGTTCATGGGGACACCTTCTTCCCGTGTCGTCTGATGAGATAGCCCGTCCATAAGAGCAGCGAATAGCCCAGCATCATTATCATACCGGCATTGCCCAGATGAAGAGACCACCTGTAGGTCTCGAACACATTGGGGGGCAGCATGGACAGGATGAACATCACCGGCAGCAATACACTTGAAGCCATGCGCTGGTCGCGGAGACGCAGCAGCTTCTGCAGCAGATAAGCTGATATGTAGTAGGTCGTATAGATCGTCGTGAAGACAGAGATCACCCAGATAATAATGAAGATAGCATCCAGCCGCTCCAGGAACCCCTCGCCGAAGGCCGCCGAACGGGCCATCTCCAGTGTGGGGTAGATTAGCAGCTTGGTCTCTTCGGCACCGAACATTCCTACAGAGGCAATCACAATCAGCACGTAGATCGCCCCGGACATGAAGATGGCCCATGCTCCCGCCCGGACGGCATGATTCGGCTTCTCCATCAAAGGGATCAGCAGCACAACGACGAAGGCACTCTGGAACAGATAGGTGGCCTGCCGTGCACCGTTCCAGAACTTAACTCCAGGTGCCATCAGCACAGGCTGCAGATTGAGCATGTCCACATTTTTGAGCGAGATGAGGATGGTAACCAGAATAGAGCCTACAATCAACGGCAGATAGAAAGAATGGATATAAGAGAACTTCAGAATATTGCGCCTGGAGGACAAGAGACTGATGAGCAGCATCAGGAATATGGTTGCTTCTATCGGCGTTTTTTTATACAGCACAGTTGTGGCCACATCCCCGAATTGGCGTACGGTGAGGCCGGTCAGCACAATGAACAGCAGCATGATGGCCAGGGTGAATACAGCGGCAAGCGGACGTCCGATCAGCCGGCGGCTGAACACAAACAGGGTCTCCTGGGGGAAACGCTGGCATAGGGAGACCAGCAGCCAATAGATGATGAAGGAGATCAGCACACCGCTTAACGCAACGAATGGAGCGCTGGTGTTGCCCGCTTCTGTCATATAGCGCGGGAAGCTCAGGATTCCCACTCCGATAATCGTGCTGCTGATCACGGCTACCGCGCGTAGGGTTGTGATCTGGCGTGGCTTATTCATTCTTCTCATCTCCCTGCCTGAGAATCTGGTCTATTGCCCGGGACGGAACACTGCTGGGCAGCCTGTCACTATCCTGGGTATGCAGGAAGCTGGGACGGCGGCGCATCCACCATAGCGGCGCCCTTACCAGAGTATCCTTGAGATCGCGCCATTTGCCCGGAATGAACGGGGACATATACGGAACCCCGAAGGATTCCAGGAACAACAGATGGTTCAGAATCAGAATTGTACCAATCATGCCGCCATAGAGGCCGAACATACCGGACAGGATGATTAGCGGAAAGCGCAGCATCCGCAGGGCAATTGCCGCATTATAGGCGGGGGTGGCGAACGAACCGATCGTCGTCAGGGCCACAATAACAACAGTGATCGGGCTGGCCAGCCCGGCGCCTACCGCTGCCTGTCCGATGACAAGGACGCCTACAATAGATAATGCACCGCCGATCATCTGCGGCAGACGGATCGTCGCCTCACGCAGGACCTCCATGGACACCTCCATGATCAGCACCTCCACAACTGCCGGGAACGGTACGCCCGCTCTTCCGCCCGAGATGGCCACCGCGAAATCCGTAGGCAGCAGCTCGGGGTTGAACGAGATGACAGAAACATATAACGCCGGGAAAAAAAGCGAGCAGGCCAAAGCAATCAGCCGGATGATGCGGATCAGGCTGCCCATAATGAAGCGCTCCGTGTAATCATCCATCGTCTGAAAGAACTGATTGAACAGGGCGGGAACAATCAAGGCAAACGGCGAGCCATCGACGAGAATGGCCACCCGCCCTTCCAGGAGTGCGGCAACGGTCTTGTCCGGCCGCTCGGTGCTCTGCACCTGCGGGAAAGGGGACAGGGGCTGGTCTTCGATGAATTGCTCAATGTACCCGGCATCCAGGATGCCGTCAGTATGAATCATCGAGATTCTGCGCATGGCTTCCGCAACCAGAGCGCTGTCAGCGAGGCTGTCTATGTAACACAGAGCCACTCTAGACTGGGTACGCGTTCCGAGCGGACTGATCTCAATCCGGAAGTCCGTACTCTGCAGCCGGTAGCGCAGCAGGGAGAGGTTATTCTCCAGCTTTTCCACATAGCCTTCCCGGGGACCCCGGATCACCTGCTCCGTCTGCGGCTGCTCTACACCGCGCATCTCGATCTGGCGCATGTCCAGGTGTAGCGCTTCGGGAACCCCGTCAATCAACAGAATGAGGTCCCCCTTGACGGCGGCTGGAGGAAGCGTGGACAGGTCTGCCGTGGTTGTCCCTTGTGTGACCTGAACTACTGTGCTCCAGATATAATGGGTCATTCCGGCCGCTTGATCCGGCATTCCCGGATGTTCAGACGGGCGTGCCATTAGCGGCTTCAGTACATGCTCGCGCACCTGCTCCATATTCACGAGTGACGAGAAGAAGAGCATTGCGGCAGGATAAGTCCCGAAGAGCAGGAAGTTGCGTACGACCAGATCCCCGTTCTCCCCGAGCCTGGCCTGAAGCTCCGGCAGATCGGTCTTCAGCTCTCCTGTCAGTCTGCCGCCGCTGGCTGGCTCCGGCTCCGGCGGCGAGGCCTGTTGCTTATGTATATAGGAGGCATATTTATCTTTCCAGTCTTGCAAACGGGCGACCTCCTTCATAGGGCAGATGGATGAAACTATATAAAGTGTTGCTTGATCGTACGGTTTTTATGTAATTTCTATGCGGCAAGCCTGGAAGAAGTGCCAGGATATCTGCCTCAGGCGGTTGCTTGGCAGCCGGTTGCCCGGTAAACTAAAAGGTAGAAAAGCCTTAAGGAGTTTGAAGAGATATGGAGATGCAAGGATCATTAATGGAGCAGGCCCAGGCCGAGCTGCAAAAATATTATGGCTACCCCGATTTTCGGGAAGGCCAGAAGAAGATTGTGAACAATCTGCTGGAAGGCCGCGATACGCTGGGCATCCTGCCCACCGGAGGCGGGAAGTCCATCTGCTATCAGGTTCCGGCGCTGCTGCAGCCGGGGCTTACCCTGGTCGTCTCGCCACTGATTTCCCTGATGAAGGATCAGGTGGATGCTCTTACGACCGCAGGGATTCCCGCTGCTTATATCAACAGCACCCTGAGCGGCAAGGAAGTGAATGAGCGCATCCGCGCGGCCCGCCGCGGCGACTTGAAGCTGCTCTATGTGGCTCCCGAGCGTCTGGAGCTGGACTGGTTCCGCCTGGAAATGGCGGGACTGAACATCTCCTGCGTGGCTGTCGATGAGGCCCACTGCGTCTCGCAGTGGGGCCATGACTTCCGCACCAGTTATCTGGCGGTCTCGCCGTTCGTGGAGCAGCTGCCGCAGCGTCCGATTCTGGCGGCCTTCACCGCTACGGCTACCCCGGAGGTCATGGAGGATATGGTCCGGCTGCTGCGCCTGCGCGAGCCGGGCGTCTTCATGACCGGACTTGGCCGCGACAACCTGGCGATGTCCGTGCTGCGCGGAGAGAACAAGCGCGAGTTCGTGCTGGATTACGCGGCTCAGCATGCCAATCAGCCGGGCATCGTGTATGCCGCCACCCGCAAGGAGGTGGATGATCTCTATCAGCGCCTCCAGGCCGCAGGCATCACCGCCGGGCGTTATCATGCCGGAATGAATGACCAGGAGCGGGCAGACAGCCAGGAAGGCTTCCTCTATGACGATATCCGCGTCATGGTTGCCACGAATGCCTTCGGGATGGGGATCGACAAGTCTAACGTGCGTTATGTCATCCATTACAATATGCCGAAGAACATGGAAGCTTATGTTCAAGAGGCGGGCCGTGCCGGGCGTGACGGGGAGCCGAGTGATTGTATCCTGCTGTTCAGTGCGCAGGATATCATGACCCAGAAATTCCTGATTGAGCAGAACCCGCAGGACCCGGAACGCAAAGCCAACGAATACCGCAAGCTCCAGCAGATGATTGAATACTGCTATACCACGCGCTGCCTGCGCAGTGCACAGCTCGACTATTTCGGCGAGAGCCATGACGACGATCACTGTGGGATCTGCAGCTCCTGTACCGACGAGCGTGAGCTGGTGGATATCACCGTAGAAGCGCAGAAGATCTTCTCCTGCATCCACCGGATGCGGGAGCGTTACGGCGTGGCGCTGGTCTCATCCGTGCTGAAGGGTTCGCGTAACCAGAAGGTGCTGCAATACGGCTTCGAGAAGCTGCCGACTCACGGCGCTATGTCCAGCCGCAGCGAGAAGGAGATTACCGAGATCATCAATATGCTGATCTCGGAAGGATATCTGGCCTTGTCCGAAGGCCAGTATCCGGTGGTCCGGCTGCAGCCGCTGGCAGCCGAGGTGCTGCGCGGCCAGCGCCAGGTGCATCAGCGCGTCGCCCGCACGCTTGTCACCTCCGGCACGCGGGACCGCAGCCGCTCGCGCGATATTTCGCCGTCTGCGGTCAACGAGACGGTGTTCGAGCAGCTGCGCCTGATCCGCCGCGAGCTGGCGGGGCGCGAGCATGTGCCTTCGTACATCATTTTCAATGATGCAACGCTGCGCGAGATGAGCGTGGTTTGTCCGCAGACGGAAGCGGAGATGCTGAGGGTGAAGGGTGTCGGTGAAGTGAAATACCGGAAGTACGGCAAGGCCTTCCTGGAGTTTTTTCAAAATGACATGTAAAGAAGGTTATAAGGCATGAGAATCGTCCTGGCCACATTAAATGCCAAATATATTCATACATCACTTGCGATCCGGCTGCTGAAGGCGTATAGCGAGCATGAGTTCAAGGATATCCTTTTGGCGGAATATACTATCAAAGATCCCGCGATGAACATCGTGTCTGACCTTTTTCAGAAGCAGCCGGATGTGATTGGCTTCTCCTGTTACATCTGGAACATCGAGGAGACCATCAAGCTGGTCGGAATTCTTAAGCAGGTCATGCCGGAGGTCAAGATTGTGCTGGGCGGGCCGGAGGTATCCTATGAGCCGCTCTACTGGATGAAGCGGGAGGCTGGAGTGGACTTCGTCGTGAACGGTGACGGGGAAGAGACCTTCCACCATCTGCTGCAGGAGATCCGGGATGAACACAAGTACCATTTCGTATACGGTGCGGCTTACCGCAAGGGCGAAGAGCTGATCGTCAATCCTCCCCGTCCCAAAAGCGATCTCAACACCTTACCGACCCCGCACCGCTTCGCGGAGGATCTGCCGGAGCTGAGCAAACGGATTGTGTATTTTGAGACGAGCCGGGGCTGTCCCTTCAACTGCCAGTTCTGCCTGTCCAGCATTGAGGTGGGCGTGCGTTATTATGATATCGAACGGGTGAAGTCCGATCTGCTGTATCTGATCGAAGGCGGGGCCAAGGTCATCAAGTTCCTGGACCGTACCTTCAATATCAACCGCAATTATGCGATGGAAATGTTCCAGTTCCTGATCGACAATCATCAGGGTTGCGTGTTTCAGTTCGAGATAACCGCAGATATTATGCGTCCCGAGGTGCTAGATTTCCTGGCACAGAACGCCCCTCCGGGCGTCTTCCGCTTCGAGATCGGCGTCCAGTCCACGAATGATGAGACCAATGAACTGGTCAAGCGCCGCCAGAACTTCACCAAGCTGTCGCGCACCGTGATGAAGATCAAGGCCAGCGGCAATATCGACCAGCATCTCGATCTGATCGCCGGATTGCCGATGGAGGATTATGCCACCTTCCGCAAGACCTTCAATGATGTATTCGCCATGGAGCCGGAGGAGCTGCAGTTAGGCTTCCTCAAAATGCTGCGCGGAACCGGGCTGCGCGCCCAGGCTGCCAAATACGACTACACGTATATGGAGCATGCGCCATACGAAATTCTCAGCAGCCATGTCATGCCGTTCGCCGATATTATCCGGCTCAAGCGGCTGGAGGATGTGCTGGAGAAGTACTGGAACAGCCAGCGGCTGGCTCATTCCATCAAGTACCTGATCCGCCATGTCTTCCCGTCCCCGTTCGACTTCTTCCAGGAGTTCGGTGACTACTGGGAAGCGCGGGGCTGGCAGAAGATCGGGCATCAGCTGGAGGATCTGTTCACCCGGCTGCATGATTTCCTGACGGACCGGGGCACGGCCTCCATGGACATTGTCACCGGCCTGATGAAGCTGGACTACTTCCTCGCCCATAAGTACAAGCCCCGCAAGATATGGTGGGACGATGTCCTGGACAAGAGCGAGTGGACCAAATACATGAAGCAGATCGCCGAGCAGCCCGAGCGGGTTTCGGCAAAGCTGGCAGAGGCCGGACTTAGCGAGCGGGAGCTGCAAAAGTTCATCGTGCTCGACGAGCTGCCGTTCCGTCTTGCGCCGGTGCTGGAATCGATCAGCGGGCTGCGCTATGACGGGGAGCTTGGCGCTGAGGCAGGTGCACAGCCTGAAGCTGGTGCCAGGGACGGGGACGGCCGGGAGCTTCGTGGAGCGGCGGCCGAAGGAGAATCGGCGGAGCTTGCGGTAGCAGTGGCCGAGACTGGGGCGGTCCATAACGATCCGCACCCTGGTGCAAGTGATGGCCGCACGCTGCTGGTCGTGCTGTATCAGCAGGACGAGAGCCAGCGGGCGCAGTATTATATGCTGCCTTTGTAGGGAGTGGGGGATCGCCCGCGTGAAGGCTGTCTAACTGTCCAGTCAAGCAGATAGGTGTATTTCGTGCAATTAAAAGTCAGCGAACAGGCAGATTTGCCGGGTTAACTGCATTCTGTACAACTAAATATGGCGGATATGCTCTCTTTTCCACAAACTCAGGATTATAGCTGTACCAAATACAATTAAACCGTTCACACCCCAATATTTCTTTGTTTTAGTTGTACGAATTACAGTTAGGCATCTGGGTGAATAGTTGAGGTTATCACACAGAGGTAGCTTAGAGTGGAGGGTTCAGTCATGAATGAGCAGCAGCAACGTCTTACAGAACTGTTCATCCGCGATACGCTGCTAATGGATATTTTCAAGCGTGCCCAAGGCCTGGCCCCGTTCCCGTACTACATAGGTGCAGGATGCCTGGTGCAAACGGTGTGGAACGAGCGGACCGGGCGGGAGCCGGGGTACGGAATTAGTGACATCGATATTATTTACTACGATGCGTCGGATCTGAGCTATGCTGCTGAGGATGAGGTGATTGCGAAGGGCAGGGAGCTTTTTGACGGTATTGCCCTTCCGGTCGATCTCAAGAATCAGGCCAGAGTTCATCTGTGGTACCCCCAGAAGTTCGGTGTGGAGATCAACGCCTACCTCTCGCTTGAAGCGGCAATCGACAGCTGGCCGACTACAGTGACCTCACTGGGAGTAAGGCTTGAGCTGAACGGGGAATGGAAGATTTATGCTCCATTTGGTCTGGAGGATTTATTTCAATTGATTCTACGGCCCAACAAAGCACTGATCAGCGAGAAGATCTATGAAGCGAAAACGCAGAAATGGAAGTCGAAATGGCCGGAGCTTACGGTGGTTCCCTGGTAGAATATATGTGAAGTTGGAGGAATATAAGTGACGCAATTCTATCTTATCCGCCATGGTGAACCGCAGTGGGTTATTAATGAGCAGTACAAGTTGAAGGGGCATGGCCGGGATCTGGTTCCTCTTACCGCTTCAGGAGTCAACCAAGTGTTTCTGGCAGCACGGGATGAGCGTCTGCGGGATGCTGACCTGATCGTCTCTTCTCCGTATACGCGTGCTCTTCAGACCGCTGCAATTTTATCCAAGGAGCTGGGTTTGGACATAAGAATTGAATTCGATCTAAGGGAGTGGCAGCCGGACTTAACCTTTCAATACGATTCTTTGGAGCGGCTGGCAGAGCTGGGGAATGATTACGATGCTAATCAAGGAGTCTATCCTCCAGGGGAAACTAAGCTTTGGGAATCCAAGGAGCTGCTGAGGAACCGAGTGGAGAAGGTGATTGACCAATATTTGGGCTTCCAAAAGGTGATTATTACCGGACACGGTATGGCTTTTCGTACCTTGGTAGGAGAAGAAGCAGAAATTCCACATGCCTCAATCAGCGAGTACACTAAAGTGAACACCTAATTGTGTTGGCTCTTTACCTGCCTGTCCTCCTAAATCGTGAATGGGGGAACGATACATGCATCCAAAATTGATCTTAATCGAGGGTCTACCCGGCTACGGGAAGTCCACAGCGGCACAGCTGGTTTATGAAATTCTTACGGAGATGAATATGGGCGCTCAGCTTGTCCTGGAAGGGAACCTGGATCATCCCGCTGATTATGAGGGAGTAGCCTGCCTTACACAAGCAGAATACGATGAGCTGTCGAGAACCTGCGGCGGGAATCCGCGGGAAGTATTAAGCGCGCACACTACCTGCCAAGACAACTATTACCTGGTCGGGTACCGGAAAATAATAAATGATCACGGTCCTCTCCTTCCGAAGGAATGGATGGGCACATTGGCACGGAAGGATGTATATGAACTGCCGCTGGCTCAGCACAAAGAACTGATTACAGCAAGGTGGAGGCAGTTTGCGGAGAGGGCCTTAACGGAGCCGGATACGTATGTGTTTGATTGCTGTTTTATTCAGAATCCTGTGACTATGGGGATGATCAAGCACGATGCAGCCAAGGACTACATGATAAGCTACATTCAGGAACTGGAGGCCATTACAGCCGGATTGAATCCGCTGCTGATGTATATTGAACAGGACGATCTGGAGCATTCTTTCCGCAAAGCGGTCCGCCAAAGACCCCTGGAGTGGTCGGAAGGGTTCATCCATTATTACACCTCACAGGGATATGGCCTGAGACAGGGACACCAGGGCATAGAAGGAACTCTGAGGGTGCTTGAGGCCAGACAGAAACTGGAGGGAATTATATATAACCGCTTAAACATGGATAAGATCAAAGTCAATAATTCTTCGTATGATCTTCCGGCGTATAAGCAAGATTTAGCGGGGAGACTGGCAGGATATTTAGAACGTGAATAAAGGGTCCTCGTAGAGTTACTGTTAATACCTGAGGTGATAATTTGGGTTTTGGCGCGGTAAGTGGGGCTTAAGTGGTAAGTGAGGCTTAAGAAGAAGCCTGGAAATCGTGTATGAATTACAACATTCGCTGCTTCTGGAGCGTCAACATGGCGAAATCCTGCACAGAATGCAACAACTGGTGCTTCTAAGAGCGTTAATTTGTTAAAAATAATGCAAAAAGTGCAACATTTTCTACTGTGACGGTGCTGATAGGGTGGAGATCCTGCAAAAAGTACAACAATTGCTACTGCATGATCAGCGGCAGACCTTACGTTACAGCTAAGGTGAGAATTACCTACCACAGAGCTTAACTAACTGCTACGGTTAAATATCACCGCAGAGGACGCTATACAGCTGCTACGGCAAAACAATCGAAAGAGAGGCACTCCGTCCGGGCGGAGTGCCTCTCTTTTTCTGTAGATCAAAGTTCAGTAGTAACATTGGTCTTCACTGTGCAGACGAACGCCAGCATCAGACTAACACCAGACCAGTACGTGCGTCTGTATCAATAGGCTAATCCGCCGCAGGCTGAAGCCGCATGGATTCGGCAGGCAGGTGGCGGGCGAGCCAGTCTAGCACATCGGCCGTGACCTCGTCCCGGTTGACCTCGTTCAGCATCTCATGCCGGCCTCCCGGATACAGCTTGCACTCAACATCCTGAAGCCCCTGCTTCCGGTATAACTCAGCCAGACGCATCACCCCTTGACCGTTCATCCCCACAGGGTCCTTCTCGCCCGCGAACAGGTAGACCGGCTTGTCACTGCACAGGGTCCGCAGAGTAGACTTGGTATGAAGCTCGCGCAGCATATGGAAGAAATCCCGGAAGAAGCGGGTGGTACAGATCGCCCCGCAGTACGGGTCGGCAATGAAGTGGTCCACTTCCTCCGGGTCGCTGCTGAGCCAGTCAAAAGCCGTCCGCACCGGAGAGAAGGAGCGGTTGTATGCACCGAACACAATTCCGTTCAACAACACGCTGCGGTGATGGTCTCCCTGGAGTCTTAACTGCATCGCCGAGAGGGATTCCGCCATCCGCAGCATACTCCGGGGCCCATTGGTACCGCTGAGGATGAAGCCGCTGTAGATCTCATGGCCTTCTTCACACATCAGCTTTTGAGCCAGAAAGGAACCCATGCTGTGGGCGAACAGGTAGATAGGAGCTTGCTCATGCCGGGAGCGGGCAATGTCCCCAAGCTGCAGGAGATTGCGCCGCATCCAGTAGAAGCCGTTCTCTCCGCTGTCACCGAGCAGATTGACTCTGCCGGCGGTAAGGCCATGTCCCCGGTGGTCATTGGCATACACGGCATAACCGGCTGCGGTGAGCGCCGAAGCGAACCGGGCATATCGCGCAGCCGTCTCACACATGCCGTGCGCAATCTGCACAATTCCCCGGATCTCCGTTCCCGCGTCCGGCAGCCATTCATAGACATGGATTTGGACATCTAAGGGATCAGTCATGATAAAAGTGTTCTCGGTCATCGCCTGTCCTCCTGAAAGTGAAATTCAGCATTCCTAGCGTAAAGAGTACCTGGTGCTTCCCTGATCCAAGTGAAACGTAGTCCGGCTGCTTAAGGCAGATAAGAGCGCAGCACGGTAGATTGTCCTTCAATGCTGTAAGTACCGAGGCTGGAAGGGAGCAGATAACATTCGCCAGCCGCATAAGGCTGGGAGCCGCCCTCCCAGATCAGGTGGCCGCTGCCCTCGCAGATCACCAGAATGGTGAAGCTGTCATCTGTAGTGGCGAGCTGCCATTCGCCGGCGACCACACCTTTTTCAACAATGAAATATGGAGAGGAGGCAATTTGCAGCCATTCCCCGGCCACGGCACTATCCGTCTTCATCGAAGTCGCGCCTGCTCCCTCATAAGCGGTCACATTCAGGGAATCCTCGATATGCAGCTCGCGCGGCTTCCCGTCGAGACCCGGACGGTCATAATCGTAAATCCGGTATGTAGTGTCAGAGTTCTGCTGGATCTCCGCTACAACGACACCTGCGCACAAGGCATGTACAGTCCCGGCAGGGATATAGAAGGAGTCTCCGGCAGCTACAGTTACTTCCTGCAGGCTGTCCATAACCGTTCCGTTCTCCAGCGCGTCCTTCAGCATCTCGCGGGTGACGCCTTCCTTCAGGCCGTAGATGATTTTGGCGCCTGGCTTGGCGTCCAGCACGTACCACATTTCGGTTTTGCCCAGCTCGCCCTTAGGCAGGCCGGCATAATCATCCGTAGGGTGTACCTGCACGGAGAGGTTATCGTTGCAATCCAGCAGCTTGATCAGCAGCGGGAATCTTCCGCCTTCTTCCGTGATCCCCTTGCTGCCGAACCACTCGTGCCCGAACTGCTCTCGGATGGCATCCAGGCCTTGTCCGGCCAGCTCGCCGTTGACAACAGAGGAGGTACCGTTCGGATGATCGGCAATCATCCAGCCTTCGCCGATATGGCCTTCCGGCAGATCCAGGCCGAATTTCTCCAGCGCCCGGCCTCCCCAGACACGTTCTTTGAATTCCGGCTGAAATTTCAGAGGATATGGTTTCGTCATTACAACATCTTCCTTCCTGATAATAGAATGATCTTCAGTTACAGGGGGCTTGCTGCCTTCAGGTGCTAGCCCCTTTGTCTCTTCTCTACAGCTACAACATACGGCGCAGACTCGCGCTGAAGCTGTCGGTACACGATAGTCTGCGCGTCCTGCTGGGCCAGTCCGGCGGCCCAGGCTTCGACAGCGGCGGCTTCGCGGCCGCCGCCTTCGTGGCCGGGATACAGCACGGCCGTGATGATTCCGCCCGGGCGAAGCAGCAGCAGCGCGGCCTCCAGCGCGGCCAGCGTGCTCTGCGGCTCGGTGATGATGGTCTTATCGGCATCGCCTGCGGGCAGATAGCCGAGGTTGAACATCACCGCCGCGACCGTTCCGCGCCAAGCGGGCGGAACGGCTTCAGCCATGGCTGCATGGCTCTGCTGCAGCAGCGTCACGGGAGCCAGCGCAGCAGGCGCTTCCTCCCGGGCCAGCCGCAGGCGCTCGCCGGCAAGAGCCAGCGCCTGTGGCTGAATGTCGAACCCGTACACCCCGCCGCGCGGCCCGGCCGCCTTGGCGAGGAACAGGGTGTCGGCTCCGGTGCCCACGGTGGCGTCTATAGCCCGTCCGCCCGACGAGAGCCGCTCAGCGGTCAGCTTATGGGCGAAGCTAAGGACAGACAGGAAGCCCATCAGCCCTCTCTCCAATACTTACCCTGCCAGGTGTCCCTGGCAACCAGTTCCTGGTCAATGGCATTCAACACTTCCCATTTCTTGAGGCTCCACATCGGGCCGATCAGAGCATCGCGCGGGGCGTCACCGGTCAGCCGGTGGACGATCATGTCCGGCGGCAGAATTTCCAGTGAATCGGCAATGAGCTTTACATACTCATCCCGCTCCAGGAACTGCAGCAGCCCGGCTTCATACTGCTTCACCATCGGCGTTTTGCGCATGAGGTGAAGCAGGTGGATTTTGATCCCCTGAACCCCCATATTCGCTACAGCAGCTACGGTCTCCAGCATCATCTCATGCGTTTCTTGCGGAAGTCCGTGAATGATATGGGTACACACCCGGATGCCGTGACGGCGGAGCTTGGCAACAGCTTCAGTATAGCAGGCGGTATCATGCGCGCGGTTAATCAGATCCGAGGTGGACTGATGAATGGTCTGAAGCCCCATTTCCACCCATAGATAGGTGCGCTGGTTCAGCTCCGCGAGATACTCCACTACATCATCCGGGAGGCAGTCGGGGCGGGTGGCAATGGCGAGGCCGACAACCCCGGGCTGCTGCAAAATGACTTCATAATATTCCCTTAGCTCCTCGACAGGAGCATACGTATTAGTATAGGCCTGGAAGTAGCCGATATATTTGGCATTCGGCCATTTCTGATGCTGGCGGTCGCGGATATGGTTGAACTGGGTGACCAGGTCATCCCGGCGGCTTCCGGCGAAATCGCCTGAGCCTCTGGCACTGCAGAACGTACAGCCTCCTTTGGCGATGGAACCGTCTCGGTTCGGACAGGTGAAGCCTGCATCGAGCATGACCTTGAACACCTTGGTATCCATCTGCCCGCGCATTTCGTAGTTCCAGGTATGGAACCGTTTATCCCCCCACAGAAGCGGAGAGGAGGCCTGTAAAAGATTAGACATGTGCAGCTCCTTTCATTAACCTTCCCATTGTATCAAAAATCCGTGACGAACGTAACAATCCCTCCCGGAATTCCGCCGAAAAAAAGCTGGAAATAGGCCGTAAATTACTGCGAATTGGCTTGAAAATGCTTACACATTATGTTATATTTAAAGTGTTAAAAAAGCCGCTGCAGCAACCACAATCACATGCTTTGAATTCATAATTTCGTGTCGTCCGGTCCATACTAAACCTTAGAGGTGATAACGATGAATTCTCCAACGGTATTTGCTGATAACAAAGGTTCGATTGATGTGCAGCTGACTCCCGATGAAGCTCTCGCCCTGACAGGCGTAGAATTTAACGGCAACCACAAGATCAAGACAGAAGCGCAGCGGAAGATCCGCAGTGCGTTTGAGAAGACGTTCGAGTTCGATAAATAAATAGCAGTCCGCTGAACGGCGGGCCGGTAATGCAGATACAAGACGCACGGAACTTTCGACCAGTCCAACAGGGGCAGGATGGAGGTTCCTTTTCTTTTGCTGAAATCCCTTTACTTTTGCCGGTAAGTTCGGCACAATATTGCAAGTGGCATTTATCCTATTCACAGATAAGGCAATAAGAGATAAGCGGAGGAGTACCTATGCGTTTACGCGGAAGAAAAGGAATACGTGAAAGTCTTGAGGAGCAGACCGACCTGGTCATCCTGGAACCACGCAGCCTGAAGGGGCGCTGGTCCGAATTGTTCGGCAATGACCATCCGATTCATGTGGAATTCGGAATGGGCAAGGGGCAGTTTATCAGTCAAATGAGCTTTAAATACCCGGAGATTAATTTCATCGGCGTGGATATGTATGACGAGCTGGTGCGGCGTGCGGCCGAGAAGGCCCGGAATGTATGGGAGCCGGCAGGCGAAGCGACACCACCGAACGTGAGAGTGGCCCTGGCCAATATCGATTACGCAGAGGAAGTGTTCGCTCCGGGGGAGCTGGAACGGATTTATCTGAACTTCAGTGATCCCTGGCCGAAAAGCAAGCATGCCCGCCGCCGCCTGACGCATCCGCGTTTTCTTGATAAATACCGCGGACTGCTCAGTCCGCTTGGCGAGATCCATTTGAAGACGGATTCCCGCAGCCTGTTTGAATTCTCGCTTAATGCATTTGCCGACTACGGTCTGCAGATGAAGAATATTTCGCTTGATCTGCATGAGGACGGCGTGATCAATGAAGAGCATGTCATGACCGAATACGAGACCAAGTTCTATGGCCGCGGCGTGAACATTCACCGCTGCGAGGCGATTGTCGGAGACGAGGCGCTGAAGCAATATCAGGCCACACGTCTGGACAAGTACCGCCTCTAGGCTGCAATACCGGTAATTACAGCAAAAGGCAGTCCGGTTCATTCATCCCGGACTGCCTTTTGCGTTCCTTGCCTAATTCCTTACTCTCCCAAGTGTGGTAAGACGATTGAATGATTTCTGGTGACGCAATAATATTCTTTTTTGCGCAATGTATAGTTCGCCTGTTCCCTAGAGGTATTCGCTGGCCGGACGCCCCTGAGGCATCATATCCACAGGGCAAGCGTACCGGCTGCGACTCCAGACCCAATGACCGCCCCTGCGAGGACATCAGACGGATAATGCAGTCCAAGGTAGATCCGGGAGAAGCCGACTGTGCAGGCCAGAGGAAGCAGGACCGCAGTCAGGACAGGATAGGCTATCATATAAGGAACCGTTGAGGCGAAGATAGCGGTCGTATGGCCTGAAGGAAAAGAGTGATCCTTAAGCGGATTACGGAACGTATTGGTATCCGGCAGGGCCAGATAGGGCCGCAGGCGCGGGTAGAGCTTTTTGGCGATAGCGACGGGTACATGGCTTATCGCCAGCGCGGCCAGTGCCTGAAGTCCTGTAGTTCTCCATGGCTGCGGGCACACTGCCCAGACCAGGAGATTGATGCCGATCGCGCTTGTTGCACCTCCGAGATGTGTGAGGTAGAAAAGCCAGAAGTTCAGAAACGGATTGTGCATCCGTCCGTTAATCCTTTGAAACACCCGCTGCTCCAGGAGATGCAGTTTCTTGAATAAAGGTCTCATATCATGTCCCTCCGATAGTCCGGCTAAAAGAGTTCTGGCGCAGCTCAAGCAGCAGATTTCACGACCTGAAGCTGTCTTTATCATACTTTTTTAAGGTAACCCGTTCAAGAAAAAGCTCGGGTCCGCTCGAAAAATGTCTCTTTTGACTTGTGAGCCCCAAAGCGACTACAATGATTCAAGCGGGAAGTTCGCGTTTATAAGGTAACAGAGAAATAAGGAGCCAGCCAGTACACTGGAATCCATATTCATATCTTGTGAAACGGGACATAACACAATTCGGAATCCTGCCCGGAACTAAGGGGAAATTCTTGTCTACAGTAAGGGATGCAACAAAAGGGTCAGATAGAACGTTAGCAAGTTAGAGAGAGAAAGAGAAAAAACATCAAGATTTGGAAAAAGGGGGCATCTAAAGATCATGACAGACGCATTGTTTGTTACGCTCCAAGTGATCTTGGCGGCAATCGCAGTTTATCAGTTTGCATTTTCGCTGTTTGGACTGCGCAAGAAGAAGAACAAGGTTAGGCATGCGCCGCAAAAGTCATTTGCCGTACTGGTCGCCGCACACAACGAGGAAGAAGTGGTCGGCGCTCTGATGGAGAACCTGAAGCAGCTTAATTATCCCCAGGAACTGTACGATGTATTTGTCATCTGTGACAACTGTACGGATAATACCGCTGCGATCGTGCGGGAGCACGGCATGAATGCCTGTGTACGTACCAACAGCAACCTGCGCGGTAAAGGCTATGCCATCGAGTGGATGCTGAAGGAGCTGTGGGCGCTGCCCCGCCAGTACGACGCGGTTGTCATGTTCGATGCCGACAACCTCGCACATACAGAGTTCCTGACAGAGATGAACAACGATCTGTGTTCAGGCGGACGGGTCATTCAAGGCTATATTGATACGAAGAATCCGGAGGATTCCTGGATTACTGCTGCTTATGGCGTATCCTACTGGTATATCAACCGGCTGTGGCAGCTGTCGCGCCATAATCTGAATATGGCCAATTTCCTCGGCGGAACGGGCATGTGCTTCGAGACGAACCTGCTCAAAGATATGGGCTGGGGCGCAACCAGTCTGGTTGAGGATTTGGAATTCACCATGCGCAGCGCCTCCAAGGGCGTATATCCAAGATTTAATTATGATGCCAAAGTATTCGATGAGAAGCCGCTTACCTTCAAGGCTTCCTCCAGACAGCGTCTGCGCTGGATGCAGGGTCATTTCACCGTGGCCCGCCGTTATTTCTTCCCGCTGCTGTGGCAGGGGATCAAGGAACGCAGCCTGACGAAGCTCGACCTGGCACTGTACGGAGCGAATGTATACATTGTGTTGCTTACGTTCCTGATGACTGCCGTAATGTTTGTGGATAATGCTGTGTTTGGCGGTCCGCATATTGCGAATATTTACGGACATCTGCCGCTGTGGCTCGGGTACTTTGCCGTAGGTGCCAATATTCTGACCTTCCTGCTGGCCATGGCGCTGGAGCGGGTGAAGTTCAAGAAGGTCTACCTGTACCTGCTGCTGTTCCCGGTCTACCTGCTCTCGTGGTATCCCATTACGTTCTATGCGTTCTTCACGCAGAACAACAAGCAGTGGAGTCATACCAAGCATACGCGCGTAGTCCGGCTGGAAGAAGTACAGAGCAAGCAGGTTTCATAATCCGCAATGCAAATTAATAATTCCAGAAGATGTTGACATCTTCGGTCTGATGTTGTATAGTATTCAAGTGTGCAAAACATAGGGATTGCAAGCAGAAGCACCGGCTTCTCACCTGACTGGCTAATTAGCCTGCTGGTTTTGATCTCAATGCTTTATGAATGGTTACAATTCATGAACGTTGATCAAACGGGGTGTCGGGGAATTACCGGCATCCCTTTTTTATGGAGAACCGTAATATATTATCTGAAAAATATTCGGAGGTGGAGGACTATCAGTAAGGAACATATGATCAATGATGAAATTCGTGCCAAAGAGGTTCGGCTGGTCGGAGCAGAGGGTGAACAAATCGGGATCAAGCCGATCCGCGAGGCGTTACAAATGGCGATCGATCTTAATCTGGATTTAGTCAACGTAGCACCACAGGCGAAGCCGCCGGTATGCCGCATCATGGATTACGGCAAGTTCCGTTATGAAACGCAGAAGAAAGAGAAGGAAGCCCGCAAGAACCAGAAGATCGTGGATCTCAAGGAAGTCTGGTTCCGTGCAAACATTGAAGAACATGATTATCAGACCAAGTTCCGCAATGTAATCAAGTTCCTGGGCGAAGGCGATAAAGTGAAGTGCTCCGTCCGTTTCCGCGGCCGTGAGATTACCCACGCTAGTATCGGCCAGAAGATCCTGGAGCGCGTGAAGAGCGAAGTAGAAGAAATTGCTGTTGTAGAGCGCCAGCCTAAGCTGGAAGGCCGCAGCATGATTATGATTCTGGCTCCGAAGCCCCAATAATCCTGGAGTCACTTGCATAGCAATCTGGCGCCGTATAATATTCAAGGAGGAAACACCATGCCTAAAATGAAAACACATAGCAGCCTGAAAGGCCGCTTCAAGATCACTGGAACTGGTAAAGTATTGCGTTATAAAGCTCACAAGAACCACTTGCTGTCCCACAAATCGAAACGTGCAAAACGCGTATTGAACGGCAATCCGGTAATGGCCCCTGGGGATGTAAGACGCTTGAAACAAGGACTCGCTAACTTGAAATAGTTAATCACACATTTTTGGGAGGTTTATTAATATGGCAAGAGTTAAGGGCGGATTTGTAGTTCGTCGTAGACATAAAAAAGTATTGAAGCTGGCAAAGGGTTACTTCGGTTCCAAGCACCGCATTTTCAAAACAGCTAAAGAGCAAGTAATGAAATCGATGGTTTACGCTTATCGTGACCGTCGTCAGACTAAACGTAACTTCCGCAGACTGTGGATCGTTCGTATCAATGCTGCAGCCCGTTTGAACGGACTGTCTTACAGCAAGCTTGTATACGGCCTGAAATTGGCTGGTGTAGAAGTGAACCGTAAGATGCTGGCTGACCTGGCAGTGAATGATCTGAACGCCTTCAACTCCCTGGCTGTTGTTGCCAAAGAGAAGATCAACGCGTAAGACGATATAAACCGAAAAGCACCGCCTGCGGGATCTCCCGTCTGACGGTGCTTTTTTGTGCGGTGGGAACGAACAGGTTCGCGGTTATTCCCAGTATTTCGTTGTGCTAAGCAGGGAAGCGAGCTTCTTGCTGCTGGTGCGTCTCAGCTTGCGCAGGGCGGAACGCTCGTCCGCCGACTGGCAGATCAGCTTCTCTTCCTCGGTCTGCGCCACGATGGCCGGAACAGGGGCTGTAGTGCCATCCTCATTCATGGCTACGAAGGTCAGGAAGGAAGTGGCGGCAACGGCGCGTTCACCTGTATACAGATTCTCCGAGATGATCTTGACGAACACCTCGATGCTGGTGCGTCCGGTCCAGGAGACAAAAGATTCGAAACAAACGGAATCCGTAGGCCGGATCGGCAGGAGGAAGTCTACAGAGTCGGCGGATGCAGTGACCACGTTGACCCGGCAGTGGCGCATGGCTGAGATAGAGGCAACCTCATCAATGGTGCTCATTAGTTTGCCTCCGAATAGTGTCTTATGATTGTTTACATCATTCGGGAAGACACGGCCGGTTTTGAATACGCGGGATTCGTGACAGTATTTGAAGTCGGGTGCAGCTTGTGGTGTGTGTTCTTGTTCCATTTTCAGTAACTCCCTTTGCGTACAATATGTAATCATACATGATAATAGAAAAGCTCTCCTTGTGCAATAATAATGTTAATGCACTTGGAGCCATAGGTAACATTTTGAGGTTTTCTAACATATAACGGACACAAAAGTAACAGCTGGTGTCAAGGTAAGCGATTTCTTGTTGAAAAATGCAAATTATTATTGACCTGAGGTCATTAATAGACTGGATTTTAGCTTTTTTTGCAGGTATAATTTGTACTAATGGTATGTCCAAAGCAGAACACAGAAGACATCCAATTTACTAAGGGGGATCACTTTCAATGAAGAAGTTTTACCAACTATCTTTGGTTATGGTTATGGCCTTCACTGTCATTCTGGCAGGTTGCGGTAACAATAACAGCGCTAATTCCGGCTCCAATGCTGGAACAGCAACTACTGCACCAACAGACGCAGCTGCAGCAACTGAAGCACCCGCAGCAACTGATGCTCCTAAGGCTGTCAAGCTTGGTCTCGTAACTGACGTAGGCGGCGTTAATGACAAGTCCTTTAACCAGTCTTCCTGGGAAGCACTGGAAGCTATGGAGAAGGATTTCGGCGCTGAGATCAAATACCTGCAGAGTAAATCCAACGCAGACTACGAGCCTAACCTTAACCAGTTCGTTAAAGGCGGTTATGACCTCACTTGGGGTATCGGCTTCGACCTTGGCGATGCCGTACTGAAGGTTGCCAAAGAGAACCCGAATGCTAACCTTGCGATCATCGACAGTGTAGTGGACGCTCCTAACGTTGAATCTGTAACCTTTGCCGAGAATGAAGGCTCCTTCCTGGTGGGTGTTGTTGCTGGCATGACAACCAAAACCAACAAAGTCGGTTTCATCGGCGGTATGGAAAGCCCGGTTATCAAACGTTTCGAAGTGGGCTTCAAAGCCGGCGTAGAAGCAGTTAACCCTACTGCAAAAGTAACTATCACTTATGCAGGTGCTTATGACAAGCCTGATACTGGTAAATCCCTGGCTGCAACGCTGTATGATGCCGGCAACGACATTATCTTCCCTGCTGCAGGCGCAACAGGCAACGGCGTATTCAACGAAGCGAAATCCCGCAACAAAGCCGGCGGCAGCAAAGTATGGGTTATCGGCGTTGACAAAGACCAGTCCCTGGAATTTGGCGATGATGTAACTCTGACTTCCATGATCAAACGTGTTGACGAAGCGGTTAAGAAAGTTTCCCAACAGGTTGTTGATGGTACCTTCAAAGGCGGAACTACAACCGTTCTTAGTCTGAAAGACAACGGTGTAGGCCTTCCTGAAACATCCAAAGCTAACGTTTCCGCTGATATTCTGGCTAAGGTTGACGAATACAGCAAACAAATCATTGATGGAACAATCGTTGTTCCTTCCAAGTAATTCATTGCATCAACTTTAACCGATTTAACATAACGACGAAGCAGGGCCGGTTCAAGTACTGGCCTTGTTCTCTGTCAGCATCTGTTATAGACAATCACAACTGTACCGTCCTGTTTGGGGCGGTACAGCCGTGTCTAAAAGGCAATATTATATATATTCTGTGATGAGGGTGATTCCATGAGTGCTGCGGCTCCTGTCGTAGAGTTGAAGCAAATCACAAAACGCTTTCCCGGTATCGTTGCGAACGACTCTATTAGTCTGACGCTGGAAAAAGGGGAGATACACGCGCTGCTTGGTGAGAACGGGGCAGGCAAATCAACCTTGATGAATATCGTATTCGGACTGTACCAGCCCGATGAAGGCAGCATCGAAATCGACGGGAAACCGGTTGTTATTGATAACCCCAATAGAGCCATTGAGCTTGGCATTGGTATGGTTCACCAGCATTTCAAGCTTGTTGATCCTTTTACGGTCACTGAGAATATTGTTCTGGGTATGGAACCGAAAAAAGGTCTTAAAATTGACTATAAATCCGCTGCGGAGCAGGTTCGTAAGCTATCGGAGCAGTACGGTCTTCAAGTCAATCCAAATGCCAAAATTCATGACATTTCGGTAGGCATGCAGCAACGGGTAGAAATTATGAAAACCCTGTACCGCGGAGCGGATATACTTATATTCGACGAGCCTACCGCTGTACTGACGCCGCAGGAAATTACGGAACTGATGGCGATTATGAAGCGGCTCGTTGCAGAAGGCAAGTCCATTATTCTGATCACCCATAAACTGAAGGAAATTATGCAGATCTCCGACCGTGTCACGATTATCCGGCGCGGCAAGGTTATTGATACAGTGAAGACCTCCGAGACTAATCCCAATGAGCTTGCTGAGAAGATGGTCGGACGCGGGGTTACGTTCAAAGTGGACAAGCAGCCGCCGCATATTGGCGACAGCATCCTGAAGCTGTCAGGTGTTAACAGTAAGAGTAAGGATGGCGTGCCTGTGCTGAATGGCCTGAGCTTCGAAGTGAAGGCAGGAGAAATTCTCGGAATCGCCGGAGTGGATGGCAACGGGCAGAGTGAGCTGATTCAGGCCATTACCGGGCTGCGTAAGATTGATTCCGGCTCGATTAAGGTCTCCGGCAAGGAGATTGCCAATCTGTCCCCACGCAAGGTATCTGAGATGAATGTCTCCCATATCCCGGAGGACCGTCATAAGCATGGTCTGGTGCTGGATTTCACTGTGAGTGAGAACATGGTTCTGGAGACGTATTATAAGAGTCCTTATAATCAAAACGGATTCTTGAACAAAGATGTGATTAACCAGCATGCAGAAGATCTGGTGAAGCAGTTCGATGTGCGTACGCCTTCCATAGAGAACAAAGCCCGGTCACTATCCGGCGGTAATCAACAAAAAGCGATTATTGCGCGGGAAATAGACAAGAATCCGACTCTCCTGATTGCCGCACAGCCAACACGCGGTCTGGATGTTGGGGCAATTGAATTCGTGCAGAAGCAGCTGATTGCCCAGCGTGATCAAGGGAAGGCTGTTCTGCTGATTTCTTTTGAGCTGGATGAAATTATGAATGTGTCCGACCGGATTGCCGTGATTTATGAAGGCCAGATTGTCGGAGAAGTATACCCGCAGGATACGAATGACCAGGAGCTGGGTCTGATGATGGCGGGCAGTTTGAAGCGGGGAGGTCATGCGGATGTCTAAACTCCGGAAAATATTCGCAACAGACACTTATATCATTCCGCTTGTAGCAATTCTGCTGGGCTTCCTTGTCGGTGCTATCGTCATGCTGATTGGCGGTTATGATCCTATCGCAGCCTATTCTGCGCTGTTCCAGCGTGTGTTCGGCAGCTCTTACGATTTCGGTGAGGCTATACGCGAGATGACTCCGCTGATGCTGACGGGTCTGGCCGTAGCGTTTGCCTTCCGCTCAGGGATGTTTAACATCGGTGCGGACGGGCAGGTAATGATCGGAATGACGGCTGCCTCAGTAGTTGGCATTAAGCTTGGCGGCGTATTGCCGACCTTCCTCTTAGTTCCCCTTGCGGTCATTGCAGCCGCACTATGCGGCGGGCTATGGGCCGGTATTGCCGGATATCTGAAGGCCAAGCGCGGAATTAATGAAGTTATTACAACCATTATGTTGAACTGGATTGCGCTCTTCCTGTCGAATTATATTGTCCGGACGTTCCTGCTTCTGGAAGGGCAGAACCGGTCGGAGGATAATCCGGCCTCTCTCTCCATGACGTTCCTCTTCTCCACCTTCGATAACGCCCGCCTGCACTGGGGGACTGTAATTGCTCTTGCGGCAGCGACCTTCTTCTATATCTATCTGTGGAAGACTAAGCAGGGTTATGAGATGCGTGCAGTGGGTCTGAATCCGCATGCTGCTGAATATGCAGGAATGAATGTCGGACGTAATGTGGTGAAGGCCATGTTCATCAGTGGCGTGTTCGCAGGACTCGCAGGCGCTGGCGAAGTACTGGGCGTATTCCATTATCAATCGGTATTTGCAGCTTCACCTGGCTATGGCTTTGACGGTATCGCTGTTGCCCTGCTCGGATTGACTCATCCGCTGGGCGTCATTCTCGCTGCCATTCTATACGGCACGCTGACGTATGGTTCGGCAGGCATGAGCTTCGGTGCGGATGTGCCTCCGGAGCTGATCCGTATTGTAATCGGTTCGATCATATTCTTCATTGCTGCGCAAGGCATTGTGCGCTGGGTGCTCAAACCGTTTTACTTCAAGCGCAAGAAAGAGAAGGTGTTATAGATGGAAATCTTAGGCCAATTGCTCAATACAACGCTGGTGTTTTCCACGGCGTTAATATTTGCCGCCCTTGGCGGCATCTTCTCTGAACGATCCGGTGTCGTGAATATCGGACTTGAAGGCTTGATGATGTTTGGTGCGTTCGCAGCAGCAGTAGGCGGATATTATGCCCAGGAAGCAGGTATGGGCGAATGGGCCCCTTGGGTCGGAGTGCTTAGCGCGATGGCTGTAGGGGTGATTGGTTCACTGATTCATGCGGTGGCTTCAATCACCTTCAAGGCTGACCAGACGATAAGCGGTACGGTTATTAACTTCTTGGCCGCAGGCAGCACTCTGTACATGGTTAAGCTGATCTTCGATGGCTCAGGCGAAACTCCGCTGATCGACGGATTCAGCAAAGTGGCGATTCCCGGACTCTCCAAGATTCCGGTCATCGGAGAGGGGATTTTCAACTCCTATCCAACCACTTATCTGGCGATTATCTTAGTCATTGTCATTTATTTCATCCTGTTCAAAACTCCGTTTGGACTTCGTCTGCGTGCAGTCGGAGAACATCCGAGTGCGGCTGATACACTGGGTGTCAATGTTAATAAGATGAGATATATCGGCGTCATGCTGAGCGGATTGCTGGCGGGTATTGGCGGAGCCACCATTACCTTGACTACTACAGGTACCTTTGCACATAATACCATCTCGGGGCAAGGCTTCATTGCCATTGCAGCGATGATCTTCGGGAAGTGGAACCCGCTCGGCGCCTTCGGTGCTGCGGTATTCTTCGGCTTGTCCCAGGCGATCCGCAACTATGTCCAGCTGTTTGAATGGTCCAAGAGCATTCCGCAGGAATTCATCTTCATGATTCCTTATGTGTTAACCATTATCGTACTGGTGAGTGCGGTGGGCCGTTCCTCGGCTCCCAAGGCACTTGGTGAACCTTACGATCCGAGCAAACGCTAGGGTTATCGCATACCATCTCTAGAGCTTCACAGAACAGAGCGCATTTCCGGTTTTCCGGGAATGCGCTCTGTTTGATAGATAAGAATTTATATGTTTTGGGGTCCCCGCAAAGTACCTGAGTCATCATCGAAGCTAAAGCCCCACTTTGTGGGGTTATTTTGTAATCATTGCAGGCAGCAGCAGCGGATACTTCCAGCCCAGAGGCGGGCAGATGTACAGGCAAATATCAGGTGAGGCGAATAGACTGTTAAGAAACAAATATAGGAGGGATATTATGGCACACCCGGTTACGAAACAACAGGTGATCAAATTGATGGGCAAACATATCGTGGCGGTTAAAAAAGATGGGTCCAAAGTGACAGGTAAACTGGTCCGCATCTCAGGCAACCGGCTGATCCTGCAACGTATCAGTGGTAAAAAAGTACAAACTAAGGCGCTGATTCCGCTCGTGTTATTTGATCTGCTGGCCATCGGTACGGCCCCTTACGGTTACGGCGGGGGTTATGGAGGAGGCTACGGTGGAGGCTACGGTGGAGGCTACGGAGGTGCCCCGTACGGAGGCGGTTACGGTTATGGCCATGGTCCTGTTCCCGGTCCTTACGGCGGCTATGGCCCCGGTCCTGGGTATGGTATTCCGCCCATCGGATTCTTTTAAGCCATAGGCTTGCCTGCTTCATCAGCGGAATTGTTTCTCAAGCTCATAGCAGTAATTTTGCGGTTGATAACGGGCTACGCTGTAGCCCAGTTTTTCATAAAAGGCTAGACCGGCGGTATTCCCGGTATCTACGGAGACCTTCGCTCTATGACATGCACGGGATAGTGCAAACCGCTCCGCCCTGTCCATAAGCATATTTCCGTATCGCTTACGCCTTGCACTTGGAGCAATGGCGAGCATATCGATGTATAACAAATCGCCATGCAGCATGAAATGCACGAACCCGAGCGGATCACTTTCGTAGTCGGGACAAGCAACAAGTGTGACTCCCTGTCCCAGGCGGCGGGGCAGATCCTTCCTGACCTGATTAATGATCGTCTGCGGAAGATGGGATAACGGGACAAGCTGCTTTTCAATCAAGTCATAAATAATCGTGTCATCCTGCCTGGGTCTGCGGTAACGAATCATAAATATTGCCCCCTTTCCACGCATTGTCGTACATCATATGCCCCGGGCGGTGTGGGCGTTCCGGCAAGAATAGAACAGGATTTTATGAAGAATTTAATGTATAACCTGCGAAGGGGTATTGACTAACCGTGTGAGGAATCATATAATGTGTCTAAACATTTAACGAGCATACATGTATCGGCAATGATGAGGACGAAGTTTTAAGGGCTCTTTTGTTCAGAGAGTGAGAGGAATTGCTGCAACCTCCACCAGAATCCCTTATATACGAGCTCACCTCGGAGCTGTTTCCCTGAAAGGTCCATCAGTAAGAGCGGTGGAATTATTAGGGGGAATCGTTTGGTCCGCGTTAGGGACTTCAGGTTACGAAGATTTGGGCCCTGCCTACATCGATGGATTTTTGTATCCTGATAAGGCATTGCATCGTGAGATGTAATGCAAACATGGGTGGTACCACGGAAGCTAAACCTTTCGTCCCTCACGCGCTTCTTCTGCGCGTGGGAGGCGAAAGGTTTTTTTGTTGAAACAGGAAGGATTCAAGCCTGTTCGCTAATATTAAAGGTTGGATACTGACGTCCTGTCATTTGAATAATGAATGTGAACGATCGAAGGGAGGAATACTGATGAGCGCGCAATTACCGGAAGAAGTGCGGTCGATAGAGCAGTTACGTGAGAAATGGAAAAATCCAGAGGTGGTTTCGGGTTCCGAAGTCCTCCTGCGCAGTCTTGTACTGGAAGGTGTAGATACTGTATTCGGATATCCCGGCGGGGCTGTACTCTATATCTATGATGCTCTTTATGGATTCGACGATTTCAATCATATTCTGACACGCCATGAGCAGGGAGCGATCCATGCAGCTGACGGGTACGCAAGAGCGAGCGGTAAAGTGGGCGTATGTATTGCCACTTCAGGCCCGGGGGCAACCAATCTGGTAACCGGAATCGCTACAGCTTTTATGGATTCGGTTCCGCTGGTGGTCATTACCGGTAACGTATTCTCCAGCCTGATTGGCACAGATGCTTTTCAGGAAGCGGATATTACCGGGATCACGATGCCGATTACGAAGCACAGCTATCTGGTACGGGATGTTGAAGATCTGCCGCGTGTTATTCATGAAGCCTTCCATATCGCCAATACGGGCCGTAAGGGTCCGGTACTGATTGATATTCCGAAGGATGTATCGGCGGCGATGACATTGTTCACTCCGGCAGAACATCAGGGGGTTAACCTTCGCGGCTACAATCCGCGCACGGTTCCCAATAAGCTGCAGCTCGATAAGCTGGTGAAGGCTATTGAGGCGGCGGAGCGTCCGATTATTATTGCAGGCGGCGGAGTCATCTATTCTGGAGCGCATGAGTCCATGTATGAATTCGTGAAGCGCACTGAGATTCCAATCACTACTACATTGCTGGGACTGGGGTGTTACCCGAGCGGCGAAGACTTATGGATGGGAATGCCGGGAATGCACGGCACATACACGGCCAATAATGCCATTCAGCAATGCGATCTGCTGATTAATATCGGTGCCCGGTTCGATGACCGCGTAACCGGCAAGCTGGACGGCTTCGCTCCCAAAGCGAAGATCGTGCATATCGATATTGATCCGGCCGAGATCGGCAAGAATGTAGCGGCTGATATTCCCATTGTGGGCGATGTTAAGACTGTTCTGGAAATGCTGATCCCGGATGTGAAGCGCGCCTCGAAGGCCGATGCCTGGAGAACACAGATTGCCCAGTGGAAGCTGGACCAGCCGTACCGGTACAAGGATTCGGAGACAGAGCTGAAGCCGCAATGGGTGATCCAGATGATTAATGACACCACCAATGGTGAAGCGATTGTGACTACAGACGTAGGCCAGCATCAGATGTGGGCTGCTCAATATTACAAGTTCAACCATCCGCGTTCATGGATTACTTCGGGGGGGCTTGGAACAATGGGCTTCGGATTCCCGTCGGCGATCGGGGCGCAAATGGCCCATCCGCAGCGGCTAGTAGTCTCCATTAATGGTGACGGCGGCATGCAGATGTGTTCCCAGGAGCTTGCCATCTGTGCGATCAATAAGATTCCGGTCAAAATTGTTGTAATCAACAATCAGGTGCTCGGAATGGTCCGTCAGTGGCAGAACCTGATCTATGAGAAGCGTTACAGCTATACCGATCTGGCCGGCAGCCCGGACTTTGTGAAGCTGGCTGAGGCTTATGGTGTGAAGGGCCTGCGGGCAACGAACAAGGAAGAAGCCAGCGCCGCCTGGAAAGAAGCCATGGAAACACCTGGACCCGTCCTGGTAGAATTCGTTGTTCCAAAGGATGAGAATGTCTACCCGATGGTAACCCAAGGCTCTACCATTGATCAAATGCTGATGGGGGATGAATAACAGTGATGAGACATACGATTGCTGTGCTTGTAAATGACCAGCCTGGCGTACTGCAACGGGTATCCGGATTATTCGGCCGCCGCGGCTTCAACATTGAGAGTATTACGGTAGGACAATCCGAAGAGGTCGGATTGTCCCGGATGGTAATTGTAACACTGGGTGACCAGCATACCCTGGAGCAGATTGAGAAGCAGCTGTACAAGCTTATTGATGTGATCAAGGTGGTTGATCTGGGCGCAAAACCAATGGTTGCCCGGGAGCTGGCACTGATTAAGGTGAAGGCAGAGCCGTCAGAACGGCCGGAGATTATGGGGGTAGTTGAAACCTTTCGTGCTTCCGTAGTAGATATCGGTACGGCCAGCCTGCTTGTACAGGTGGTTGGTGATACCACGAAGATTGATGCAATGATTGAGCTGCTGAAGCCATATGGCATCAAGGAGCTGTCTCGAACCGGCGTAACAGCAATGATTCGCGGGAATGCCTGATCGTCACATTTTACAGCTTTAACGAATTGCTGCTTGCGTGCATTAATTTAGTAAGATTAAAGTAGAGTTGCCCGCGAAAGAGCGGGGGCTTGAGGAGCGCGTCATTATATAGTAAGACTAATTAAGCAACGTGTTCTTGAAGCACCCGCTCTTTACGATGGGTCCCAAATTAAAGGAGGATTTTTACAATGGCAGTTACAACTTACTATGAACAGGATTCAGAGCTTAGCGTATTGAAGGGTAAGACAATTGCAGTGATCGGGTACGGTAGCCAAGGACATGCCCAGGCACAGAACCTGCGTGACAGTGGTCTTCAGGTGGTTATCGGTCTGCGTGAAGGCAAATCATTTGATACTGCCAAGAATGACGGCTTTGAAGTATTGTCTGTGGCAGAAGCGGTATCCCGTGCAGATGTGGTGCAAATCCTTATGCCGGACGAAACACAGGCATCTGTATATAAGAACGATATCGAACCGAACCTTAAGAATGGCGCGGCTCTGATGTTCTCCCACGGTTTCAACGTGCATTTTGGACAAATCGTAGCTCCTAAGGATGCGGATGTACTGTTGGTAGCTCCTAAATCCCCTGGACACATGGTCCGCCGTACTTATGTTGAAGGCTTCGGCGTTCCCGGCCTGATCGCTATTGAACAGGATGCGACTGGCAATGCCAAGGCAATTGGTCTGGCGTATGCCAAAGGCATCGGCTGTACCCGTGCCGGAGTTATCGAAACTTCCTTCCGTGAAGAGACAGAAACGGATCTGTTCGGTGAACAGGCTGTTCTCTGCGGCGGTGTGTCCGAACTGATCAAGGCTGGTTTCGAAACATTGACTGAAGCCGGATATGCGCCTGAGATGGCTTACTTCGAGTGCTTGCATGAGCTGAAGCTGATCGTTGATATGGTATATGAAGGCGGATTGTCCAGCATGCGCGATTCCATCAGTAACACTGCAGAATATGGTGACTATGTAACCGGACCACGCATCATTACAGCTGAAACTAAGAAAGCCATGAAAGAAGTGCTGTCCGATATTCAACAAGGTAAATTCGCCCGCGACTTTATCCTGGAGAACCAATCCGGCCGTGCCTTCCTGACAGCTACCCGCCGCAATGAAGCCGCTCATCCGGTAGAAGTAGTCGGCAGCCAGCTGCGTGAAATGATGCACTGGATTAAGAAATAGGTCATATACTTACAACTACAACGAACCATAGGTAATCCTCAGATGCGGCCGTAATTTTGCGAGCCGCATTTGAGGGTTTATGGACAATCTTCAGGAGGTGCTCAGCATGCGGAAAATTCATGTGTTCGACACGACGCTGCGTGACGGGGAACAGTCGCCGGGTGTGAACCTCAATACGCGTGAGAAGGTAGAAATCGCTTACCAGCTGGAGAAGCTGGGAATTGACCGGATGGAGGCTGGCTTTCCAGCCGCTTCGCCAGGAGATCTGGCTGCGGTGAACGCAGTGGCCAGAGCGGTCAAGAATGTCACCGTAATCGGTCTGTCCCGTTCCAGAGAGAGCGATATTGATGCGGTCAAGGAAGCGCTGCAGGGGGCACAGGACCCATGCATTCATATTTTCCTGGCTACATCGCCGATACACCGTCAGCATAAGCTGCGCATGGAGAAGTCACAGGTGCTGGAAACGGCACAATCGGCGATCCGCTATGCCAAAAAGTATTTTCCCAAGCTGGAATTCTCCCTGGAGGACGCCGGCCGTACCGAGCGTGATTTCATGGCTGAAATGGTATCCATGGCGATCCGCGAGGGTGCGAATGTGGTGAATATCCCAGATACGGTCGGTTACCTGAATCCGGCGGAATACGGTGCCATCTTCAAATTCTTGAAGGACACGGTGCCGGATATCGAGCGGGTACAGCTTAGCGCCCATTGTCATAATGACCTGGGGATGGCTACGGCGAATACCCTCGCTGCCATTCAGAATGGTGCAGACCAGATTGAGGGTACGATCAACGGGATCGGGGAACGTGCTGGCAATACAGCCATTGAAGAGGTGGCCATGGCGCTTGAGACCCGCAGTGAGTATTTCGATGCCAAGACCTCTCTGGTCCTGTCCGAAATATCCCGTACCAGCCGTCTCGTCAGCAAGCTGACAGGGATGGTTGTACCGGGGAACAAGGCGATTGTCGGCGCCAATGCCTTCGCCCATGAATCCGGGATTCATCAGGATGGCATGCTGAAGGAGAAAACGACCTACGAGATTATGACACCGGAAACCATCGGCCTCAAAGAAAGTAAGCTGGTGCTGGGCAAGCATTCGGGCCGTCACGCTTTCCGCGACAAGCTGAGTGATCTGGGCTATGACATCTCTGAGGAAGAGGTCAATGCCGCTTTTGCCAAGTTCAAGGATCTGGCGGATAAGAAAAAGGAAGTCTCGGACGAGGATATCCTTGCGCTTCTGGAAGAGAAACTGATCGATACGCCGGAGACCTTCAGCCTGCAGACGATCTATGTTACGTATGGCAATGAGGCTACTCCAACTGCCAAGGTGATTATTCACGGCCAGGACCCGCAGCCGATTGTGGCGGTTGCCGAAGGCAACGGATCGGTAGACGCGATCTACAATGCCATTGACCAGGCAACAGGGGAAGAGGTTACACTTGGTGATTACTCGATTAAAGCCGTCAGTAGAGGGAAGGATGCTCAGGGTGAGGTACATGTCGTGCTCTCTCAAGGCGAGGTTGCTGCACAGGGCCGCGGACTTAGCACCGATATTCTCGAAGCGAGTGCCAGAGCTTACCTGGATGCACTGAACAAACTTATTGAGAAGCGCAAGACCTACACCAAGCGGGAGCATGCCAATCTCTAACTTGTTCATCTAATGAAAAGAAGCTTCACCGGACCAGTTCATTTGGTCCGGGGAGGCTTCTTTTTTTGTTCAAAAATCTGTTGAAATTTTTTTGCGCTGAGCATTCCGGGGTAGAATCCAGCTGGGGAGGATTTGAAACAAGCTTTTGCATAAAAAGAATGAACAAGATGAGTCGGAAAAATGAAAATTAGTTCACAATCCACTATGGATTCCTCATATTCTGCGTTTGAAACAGCTTTTTTGTCGATAAAAATATTTTATTTTTAAGTTATCTATGATTTATCTCATAATCTGTTCAGAAATTGTTCAGAGGCGGCAAGTAAAGTTACGAAAGTACAGTAAAAGCGAAATTGAAGGCCCACATACATACTAGCGATAGGGGGACGATCGGGAAGAGGCAGGCGGGAACGGTAATTGCGATGCTGGAACAATCATTTTGCAGAAAGAGAGAGAGGTTATAATTATATGAAGAAAAAGACGATAGGCGCCTGGTTGGTTGTTGTAATGCTGATTACACAGTTTGCCAACGGTTTCGGGTTCATGACGAAGGTTAAGGCGGATGGGACGGATAATATCATCACCAGTGTTACGATGGCCGTGTATGAGAATGGCACACAGGTCACAGATAACGTGTATAAGCTTGATTCGGAGGTTAAAGTAGAGCTGACCTTCAAGCTTCCCGTAACTGACCCGAGTACTGGGGCACATGGTTACAAGGGTGGAGATACGTTCGTGTATCAGTTGCCTTACCAGTTAGCCATAGATAAAAATTACACCGGTAAATTGTTCTACGATGGGGTGGAATCGGGGAGTATCGGGGACTACACAGTAGGTACAGATAATAAAGTGGTGCTTACGTTCAATAGTGAAATCGAAGGCTTGTTTGATGTAGGCGGTACTTTCAATGTAACGTCCAAACTTAGCTCTACTAAAGTCACAGGAACCACGACTCAGGAGCTGTTATTCCCGATCGCCGGGAACCTGAATAATACGATTGTGATTAAAGTCCATCCTAAGGGCGGCACCAGCATTACCAAGGACGGAATTCCGCAGCCGCAAAAATACAACCCGTCCAGTATTCTCTGGACCGTTGATGTAAACACGGTGCAGGACGAAGTATACAAAGCGGTCGTTACGGACTCCCTTCCGGCAGGCCTGGAGCTTGACCCAAGTTCGATTGAGGTCTATAAGCTTGCAGTGGATGTCCAAGGGAATACATCGCAGGGAGCGCAGATCGGGTCCGACCAATATGATGCTTCAGGAAGCACGGCAAGCAGCTTGAACGTGAAGTTTAATAATACTATTAAAGATGCGTACCGGGTGAAATTCTCGACTAAGATTACAGATACATCGGTTAAAAATTTCACTAATACCGCTACACTTACTGGTGAAGGAATCGATAAGAGTTCTTCAAAGACGGTTGATATTGTGCGGGGAGCACCGCTGGAGAAGGTTGCCGGAGAGTTCAATGAGAGTGATGAAACCATTCCTTGGGAAATCCGATTCAACTATAATGAACAGACTATTACAGCTGCCAATGCTGTATTAGTGGATTATTTTAACGACTCCCAGGTGTTGGTTGAAGATTCAGTAACGGTCTATAAGATCAAACTGGACCAGGATGGAAAAGCAAGCGAGGACGGTACCCTGACTAAAGGAACGGAATATACAATTACTACGCCTCCGAGTCAAACAGGTAAGACCGGGTTCAAGCTGCAATTCAGTAATGATATCAACTCAGCTTACAAAATTGTCTATAAAACAAAAGTTAAAGATCGAGTATACGGATATACAGAAACGATCCGCAATGATGTGTCCTACAACGGTGAGACCAAAGGGGCTACACGAGATATTAACCAGCGCATCGTGGATAAAAGTTATGCGGATGTAGACTATTTGAACAAGACGGTAAAATGGACCATCAATGTAAACAAAGATTATAAACTGATGAAGAATTTAGTGCTGACGGACACTTTTGATAATGGCGGGTTGAAATTAACCGGTCCGATCACTATTAGTTCTACACCAGCTATAAACAGCGCAGACTATACGATTACACCTAACGGATCAGATTATGCCAAGGGTGCCGGATTCACCATCACATTCTCTAAGCCGATCGACAAGCCGTTTACAGTGACGTATACAACCAGCTTCGACTTCTACAAATTGCAGGGTGCAACCAGCTTCAAGAACACCGCACAGCTCGATTGGAAGGATGCTAACGACAAGGATCACAGCATTAAGGATGATGCAACCTTTGATCCGCGATCTGAAGTCAAGAACAACGGTAATAAAACTGGTTCATACGATGTAAATACCAAACAGCTTACTTGGACCGTAAGAGCCAACTATAATAAACGTGTACTGGCAGCAGGAGCTACACTGGTGGATACGATTCCTGCAGGTCAGAAAGCGACTAGCGTTACTGCAGTAGTGTATAAATTTGATTATGCTGCGGATGGAAACCCTGTTAAAGGTGCTGTGATAGACGCTTCGAAATACGATCTGACTGTCACAGACAAGCAACTTACAGTTAAGTTTAAAGACCAGGTGGACTATGCCTTCTATGTGGTCTTCAGTACAGAGTTCATTGGCAGTGATGTCAATCAAGGTACGGTTAAGAATACAGCCACTTTATATGACAAGGACAACGAAGCGGTTTCTAAGCCCCTGGAAGCAACAGTTAATATTCCTAAGGGCGGACAATATGTAATTAAAGACTTTTCTCAGGATAACAATGACCAGACTCTCCTGAACTGGAAAGTTATCATTAACGCTAACCAGTCAGTTGTCAAAAACGTTAAAATTGTGGATACGCCAAGTGTGAATCAGGTGCTGTTACCTGATAGCTTCCACCTCTACGTGACAACAGTGGATCAGAGCGGGAACGCAGCGAATCCAAACACTGAGAATGAATTGAAGAAGGGTGTAGACTACACTCTTAACTTCAAAACGGGAACAGATGGTAAAGAAAGCTTTGAGCTTGTCTTCCTGAACCCGATCAGCAAGCCATACATTCTGACGTATCAGTCTGTTGTGGCTGAGGCTGGAAATGTGGCGGTGAGCAATGCGATCTCCTTCAGCGGGGACGGCGTGAAGCAAATCGATGTACCGTATACTTCCAATAAGAATGTAAACATTGTAGACACATCCGGTACAGGTAGTGGTGTAAAAGGCTCACTAATTGTTACCAAAACTAATCAGGCCGGTGATGAAAAGCTTAAAGGTGCCGAGTTTGCACTCTCACGGGTGATTGGAACTGAACTGAAGGAGACTCAGAAAAAGACTTCTGCAGAGGATGGAACCCTGACTTTTGAGAATCTCAAGGCTGGTAAATATGTACTAAAAGAAACCAAAGCTCCGGCAGGCTATTCGCTGGATAGCTCTGAGCTTAAGGTGACGATCAATTCGTCCACGGCTGTGCAGCTAACCGTCAAGAATGATTTCTTCGGTTCACTCAAGCTGACCAAGGTCGATGTGAAGGATTCGACCATGAAGCTGGAAGGCGCAGTATTCGAATTGTTTGACTCCAAGGGCACACTTGTAGGAACGAAAACAACCGATGACAAAGGTGAACTGGAGTTCACTAAGCTTAAGGGCGGGGAGTATACCCTGAAAGAAAAAACCGCTCCTGCCGGTTACGTCCTGGATACCAAAGTGATTAATGTGACCATTGATCCATCACAACAAAAAACTGTTACAGTGACTAACGCACTGATTCCTGCCGAAGTCTTCGGCTCGCTCAAGTTGACTAAGGTTGCTGAGCAGGATGCCAGCAAGAAGCTGAAAGACGCAGAGTTCGGACTGTATGATTCCGCCAAGAAGCTGGTGGCAAGCGGTAAAACAGACGCAGACGGCGTATTGGAATTCAAATCGCTGAAGCTCGGAACATACACACTGAAGGAGCTTGCTGCTCCGGCTGGTTATGTGCTGGAAGCAACAGAGCACACCGTAACCATTGATTCAGGCGTACAAAAAGTACTTTCACCAATCACGAACAAACTGATTCCAGTCGAAGTCCTCGGTTCGCTCAAAGTAACGAAGGTTGCTGGTGAGGATACGAACAAGAAGCTGGAAGGCGCAGAGTTCGGACTGTATGATTCCGCTAAGAAATTAGTGGCAAGTGGTAAAACAGACGCTAACGGCGTATTGGAATTCAAATCGCTGAAGCTGGGAACGTACACCCTGAAGGAGCTTGCTGCTCCGGCTGGTTATGTGCTAGATGAGACAGAGCATACCGTAACGATCGACTCAGCCGTACAGAAGGTATTGGCCCCAATCACGAACAAACTGATTCCTGTTGAAATCCTCGGTTCGCTCAAAGTAACGAAGGTTGCTGGGGAGGATACAAACAAAAAGCTTGCAGGAGCAGAGTTCGGACTGTATGATTCCGCCAAGAAATTGGTGATAAGCGGAAAAACAGATGCAAATGGTGAACTGGTATTCACATCTCTGAAGCTGGGGAATTATATTCTGAAGGAAATTACAGCTCCGGAAGGTTATGTTCTGAGCACAACAGAGCATCCTGTAACGATTGATTCCGGCGTGCAAAAGGTGCTGTTGCCAATTTCTAACCAAAAGGTAACCACGCCGCCGACAGAATCGACACCAACACCAACGCCGGTGACACCAACAGCAACACCGACGCCAGTTACAGAACCAACATCAACACCAGTACCAACATCACCGCCGGTGTACTATACACCGACACCTGAACCATCAAGCATTCCTGGAGTTGTCGGTACACCGACACCAACGGTAACGCCAGCACCAACGGGGACTCCGGCTGCTTCCAGTACGCCAGGAGTAACAGCTACGCCACAGGCAACGCCAGCAGCAACACCGGCCCAGCCAGGAACGGTTAGCACTCCAACGCCGCAAGCCACACAGGTGACTACGATTGAGGAAGTGCCTATCGACGGCGAGATCCCGCTGGGAGGAATCCCTAGCATCGGTGAAGAGCCGGCGCATGGTACGGTAACTATTACACCGGATGGCAAATGGACGTATACTCCAGATCCAGGTTATACCGGCAAGGATAAATTCACGATTGTTGTAACAGATGAAGACGGCAATGAGGAAGAGATTACAATTGAAGTTGGAGTTGATGAAGTGCCTAAGGGCACGGTTACACAACCGACTGACAAAGGCAATAACAGCGGACTTCCCGGCAAGCTTCCGCAGACCGGAGAAGAAAGTCCTCTCCCGCTGTATCTGACTGGCGGCGGATTGATTATTCTGGGACTTGTACTGTCCAGAAGATTTAATGCCCGGAAGAAAATGTAGGAGATAATACCTCATTAAGCATTAACAGCTAATATGGCAGTATACACAAAGACACCCGCAGCAGGTTGCGGGTGTCTTTGCTTTTATAGGAATAAAAGAGTCGCTGAAATAATACCGTCCTTACAAAGGACAGCATTGCCGTTTCTACTTGCGGAAATTACATGCTTCTGAGGTTCAGATGCTTCCACTCCTCATACCAGCGCTTAATACTGGCGGGCGGCTTCACGCCGAGCTCCCGCTTCAATAATTCCGTCAGAATATGATATTGCTCCTCTACCGCTGAACGCTCTCCAATGCTGCTGTAGACCTTCATCAGCCCGAGATGCCCCTGTTCAAAATAAGGCTGGAGCTGCACCACTCTCTGGTACACGGTAACCGCTTCTGGTATCCGGCCGCTGCTGACATAGAATTCGGCGATATTCATTGCGTGATGCAGCCAGATGGTCCGCAGACGCTGCCGTTCTCCTTCTGCCCAGAGGTAATCGTAATCGTTCAGATAGTCGCCCGAATAGAAATCGAACAACCGCTGATGCTCCTCATAGTTGTCCTTATTGATGGCATCTTGAGTCAGAATGCCCTTCTCCCATTCGTAACTGTCTATCAGCAGGCTGCCGGTCTCCAGGGTGTAGCCTTCTCCTCCGCTGGCGTTGCTAATCTGCAGATCGATCTCTGCCTGCTTCAGGCATTGCCGAACCTGATAAATCGTTGTATAAAGATGAGTGGAGGCCTTCTTGAGATTGAAATCGGGCCACAGCAGATCGGTCAAGGTATCTTTGCTTACGAACCGGTTGCGGTTATGAAATAAATAAGCGAATAATTCCTGTGCCTTGGAGGTGCGCCAGCGAATATTGGGCAGCGTTTGGCCGTTCCGTTCGAATCTTAAAGACTGGAAGCTGCGGATCATGATCGTCTGTGCAGGCTTGCGGGAATCCTCCTGCGCCTGACTGACACGCTCCTCCAGCCGCTCAATGGTCTTCAGCAGGCGGCCCCGCTGTACAGGCTTCAGGACATAGTCGAGCGCATACAGCTCAAACGCCTCGATGGCGTAGCTGTTATGGGCAGTCACAAATACGATGCTTGCCTGCGGGCATAGTCTTTGCATGGCCTCCGCAGCCTGGACGCCGTTCATCTCAGGCATATCAATGTCGAGAAAAATCACATCAGGTTGGAGCTGTGAAGCTGCACTGACTGCCTCGGAAGGGTCTGTATAAGCAGCGATTACATTTATGGTTGTCAGTTCCTCCAGCATCATTTTCAGCTTCATAAGAGCAAGCCGTTCATCATCTACCAGCAAGGCCTGAATCATGTCTATCCCACCACTTCATTAAGGAATGTTGTCTTGTCATAGGCTGTTTAAGGATAATTCGACAAGAAAGTGGGTTATCCTCCCTCTGAGCTTGCACTTGAGGCTGATTTTGAATAGAAATGCTGCTATTCTAAAATAATTTAAAAACCATGCAGGGGAACCTTAAAGCCAGACGTCTAACGTTATGTAGCTGAAGGAGGGAAGAAAGACTTGGAAGAGACGGAGTGGATCAGTGCCGTGCTAAGCGGGGAGCATCAGGCCTTCGGGAATCTGGTGACCCGTTATCAAGGTATGGTATATAGCGTATGCATCAAAATTACAGGAGAAGCCGAGTCTGCCAAGGATATGGCTCAGGAAGTCTTCATCAAAGCCTATAAAGCCCTTCCCACCTTCAGAGGACAATCTTCTTTCTCCACCTGGCTGTACCGGATTGCTTACCGCACCTGTCTGGACTGGAAACGGGCCAATGACCGGGAATGGCGGCACCGGAGTGCAGCAGATTACACAGAGAATGACTGGGTGACTTCACAGACACCTGAACAGGCAGTGCTTCGCAAAGAGGCCTCCGAGGAGCTGGGTGAGAACCTGAATAGTCTGGCGGAACCGTACCGGTCGGTTGTGCAGCTGTACTATTTTCAGCGCCACTCGTATCAGGAGATTGCTGAACAAAAAGGAATTTCAGTTAAAACGGTTGAATCACAGCTCTATCGGGCCAGACAGATGATGCGCAAAAACGGGGAGGAATGGCGATGAATTGTTCAACAGTAAAAGAGTGGATGCCGCATTATATAGATGGACAGTTGTCACCCGAGGCCCAGCAGGCCATCCATTTGCATGCCCAGACCTGTCCCGGTTGCGCAGAATGGCTGGAGGAGGCGCGGGAGCTTGCGGCGATGTGGAGCGGGATGGAAGCCGGGTTGGACCGTAACGGGCAGGAACCCGTGTTACCGCATGACTTCCCAGATTTGACCGGGGATGTTATGGCTAAGATTGGCGAGCTGGAGAACGGGCGCAGAGAACGGACAGTGAAATCCACCATGTCCAGACGGCGCACGACCCGGGGGACCTCCTGGATGCATTACGGCGTGGCGGTCGGTCTGACGTTTCTCCTGCTGCAGCTTGGCGTATTTGAGAATCTGGCTTATGGCATCACTGAAATTAACGGTCATATGTCCACATCAGTCAGCTCCTGGTTCGGCCCGCAAGGTAACAATAAGTAAATCCGTAGCGGCTTCGCCGGCTATCTGTTTTATTTCAAACAAACTTTGGGAGGTTAATATATGATTAAGAAAAGACGCTGGCTCACGTTTCTCCTGGCTATGGTTCCAGGACTGGGCCACATGTATTTAGGCTTTAAAAAAATGGGTCTGGAGTATATGATTGGAGCATCGCTCTGTATTATATTCATTCCGTCCATGCCCGCAGTGTTTCCATTCGCGCTGGCTGCGCTCTGGTTCTATCAATTATTCGATGCGCTGCAAAAGGCGGCGTGGATGAAGGTGTCGGCTGCCGAGCATGAGCGGATGATGTTCCATCCGGATAGCTTTGGAGCGCCCTGGTCGATGGGAATGTCTGCGCCCCCAATGTATCCGCATGATGATGTGAATCCGGTGTGGGTCGGTATAGGGTGTGTTATTGCAGGCATCCTGCTGCTGCTGCTCACTGCATTTCCCGATCTCTGGGAAATGCTCAGTGATATGAACATCGGGGCGATTCTGCTGTCTCTTGCCTTGATCGGGTATGGGTTCAGAATGCTGAAGAATAATTCAAAAGTACAGTGAAATGGGGAATTGAAGGATGGGGAGATGGAAAATCGGCAGCTTCACCGCCGCAATAGGGTGCATAATAGTGGGAGCTATTGTAGTAATGGCCCAATATGGTGTAATTACTTACGATGTGCTCGGCTATATCTGGCCGGCTCTGCTTATCCTGTTCGGCCTGGAGATGCTGCTTAGGCTCTTCATCAAATCCGATGTCAAGAGCCGGGTAAGCGGCTGGGCCATTGTACTGATCGTCGTGCTTGTCGCGGCAAGCGGGGCACAGACGGTGCTGGCCGGAGAGTCGCTGAGCAGTATCTTCGGCAATACCAAGCTGGTCCCGGTGAATGGTAATGTAGAAGTGCAGCAGGATATTAAGAATGTGCGGATTGATTTGCCCCAGGGTAAGGTTAAGCTTCAGGGCGTGGAGGGGAACTCGCTTACGTATGAAGGGAAGCTGGAGCTGCCGGGCAATACAGACAATGAAGCGGCAAGTGCTCTGGAGCGCAAATGGAAAGTAACCACTGAAGGCGATACGCTCGTGATGGAGCTGGAGGGAGATTCAGGCTGGCTCTCCAATATCCAGATCGGATTCAATAACAATACGCCATATCTGAATGTCAGTATTCCGCAGAATCTGGCCGCTCAGGTTGAGACCAGTGACGGTTCCATCGAAGCTGCGGGGCTGGCCGCAGGCATTAATGTAGATACGAGTAACGGAACGATGGATATCCATGATGTCACCGGCGGCGTGAAGGCTCATAGCAGCAACGGCACGCTGACGGTGAAGAATGTACAGGGCGGAGTAGACCTGGTCAGCTCTAACGGTGCGATTACGCTCGGGAATATTAACGGCGCTGTATCTGCAAGAAGCAGCAACGGCAAGATTACAGTCAATTCGGGAATCACGGGTGCCTGGGAGCTGAAGTCCAGCAACGGTAAGATTGTCCTAGGTCTTCCGGCGGTAACGGATGCCAAGATCACTGCAGATACCAGTAACGGATCGCTTAAAGGCAATGTGGACTGGGGCGGCGATGATGAGGACCATGGAACGGCTGTACTTGGCAAAGGCACCCATGAGGTTACCTTGTCCACCAGCAATGGTTCTATAACAGTGGATACGGCACAATAAAGGGCACCAAGCATAAAGAGCTGTTTACCGGAGGCGTTATACCGGTGAACAGCTCTTTTGTATAAGGAGAAGCAATGATATCCGGGTTGTTATGCGGTTTGTTAGTTAGCTCTCATTACCATGCATAGGCCTTCGGGGCCGCACCACCGGGTCCGGGGAAAATCTCGTCCAGACGTTTCAGCACGGTCTCGTCCAGAACGACCTCCAGGCTGCGCAGAGCGCTCTCGAATTGCTCCAGCGTACGCGGTCCGATGATCGGAGCGGTGACGGCAGGATTCGCCAGCAGCCAGGCCAGAGCGATGTTATCCTGCGGCTCGCCCAGCTCCAGGCTCAGCTCTGCAAAAGCCTCCAGCTGCTTCTTGTGCTGCTCCACACGCTCCGCGTTACCGCCGCTGCGGCTGCCCTCGATCTTCTTCAGCGCGTTGCGGCCAAGCAGCCCTCCGTCAAGCGGACTCCACGGAATAATGCCTAGGCCGAGATGCTGCGCGGCAGGCAGAACCTCAAGCTCCGGCAGACGGCAGGTCAGACTGTATTTATGCTGCTCGGATACCAGTCCAAGGAACCCTCGGGCCTTCGCTTCCTGCTGGGCAACGGCAATATCCCAGCCGGCGAAGTTGCTGGAGCCGGTGTAGCCGATCTTGCCTTGGCTGACCGCAAGCTCGAAGGCGCCCCACAGCTCGTCCCAGGACACGTTACGGTCGATATGGTGCATCTGGTACAGTTCAATGTGATCGGTCTGCAGACGCTGCAGAGAGCCTTCCAGATGACGGCGTATAATGTAGGAAGAGAGGCCGCCTTCATCATTGGGACCGTCCAGCTTATCACTCATCGCTCCGTAGACCTTGGTCGCCAGGACTACCTTTTCGCGGCGTCCGCCGCCCTGCTTGAACCAGCGCCCGATAATGGTCTCGGTCAGGCCCGAGTTCTCACCCCAACCATACACATTGGCGGTATCAAAAAACTGGACTCCTGCGTCCAGCGCCGCATCCATAATCCGGAAGGCTTCCTTCTCGTCGGTGACGGGGCCGAAGTTCATCGTTCCCAGACAGAGGCGGCTTACCTTCATACCAGACTTGCCAAGCTTCGTGTATTGCATCTTAAGATCACTCCTCTTCCATGTGATTAGAGATCCGAGAATATCTACTACCCATTAATTGTAATCAATTGGCGGGACAAGGGCAAATTCACGCTCCGCTCCACTTATAGGCTATAACTATGAACGTGATAGAATCTATATCTTTGTCCTTTGCCCTCCGGTATGATACAACAATATACAGAAGAACTATGTCTGCGACCAGCAGGACTACCTAAGGAGTGACAGGAATGAGCGAGGTCAAAAAAATCGCCGTAATTGCCGGGGACGGTATCGGCCCTGAAGTTGTGGCGGAAGCGGAAAAGGTATTGAAAAGAACGGAAGAGCTGTTTGGGTATACGTTTGAAACGGAGCATGCCCTGTTCGGCGGGATCGCTATTGATGAACGCGGAACTCCGCTGCCTGAGGATACGCTGGAAATCTGCCGCAGCGCCGATGCTGTACTGCTTGGAGCCGTAGGCGGACCGAAATGGGACAATAATTCGAAGGAGCTGCGTCCAGAGACCGGACTGCTGGGTATCCGCAAGGCGCTCGGGCTATTCTCCAATCTGCGTCCGGCGGTAGTCTTCGATTGTCTGAAGGATGCTTCGACACTGAAGCCGGAGGTACTGGAAGGCACGGACCTGATGGTCGTACGTGAATTGACAGGCGGGATCTACTTCGGGGACAAGCTGCGCCGTCAAGGCGAGCATGGGGAGGAAGCGGTAGATACTTGTGTCTACAATGTCATGGAGGTTGAGCGGATTGTACGCCAGGCATTCGAGATTGCCGGGAAGCGCCGGGGTAAGCTGGCGAGCGTAGACAAAGCCAATGTACTGGAGACCTCCCGTCTGTGGCGTGAAGTGGTAAACAGAGTGGCACCGGAATATCCGCAGGTTGAGGTTGAGCATGTGCTGGTGGATAACTGTGCCATGCAGCTGCTGCGCCGTCCTTCGAGCTTCGATGTCATCGTGACCGAGAATATGTTCGGCGATATCCTTAGCGATGAAGCGGCGATGCTGACAGGCTCGATTGGTATGCTGGCCTCCGCTTCGCTCGGAGAAGGCAGCTACGGCCTGTATGAGCCGGTTCACGGCTCGGCGCCTGATATTGCCGGACAAGGGCTGGCGAACCCGATCGCCACGATCCTGTCGCTTGCGCTGATGTTCCGCATGACCTTCGGCTACGAGAATGCAGCCGCTGCCATTGAAGCTGCAGTTGCCGAGGTACTGGATGCCGGTCACCGGACAAGCGATATCGCAGTCGATAAGAGCAAGGCGATCAGCACCACAGAGATGGGTGACCTGATCGTAGCCGCTATCCGCAAAGCCTAGTTCTACCACATGTATCCCTTTTGACGCAGAATGAAGAAAAACTTCACAAAATGTTGCTTATTTATAATTATTATAAAAAAGTAATCAATGTAATATTGACTTTGATTTTGTCCGATGATAACATTTGGACTGTACCCGTAAGAATGTAACCATCCAATAAAATCAAGAAAAGCATATTGCATCCGGCAACGGTCCGGTAGTTGTTTTTCTTACATAATTCAAAGGAGGATTTAAGCAATGGCAGAACGTTTGGTAGGTAAACCCGCTCCTGACTTCTTCATGGAGACAGTAACAGGTGACGGTAAGGATTTCGGTAAGGTAAGCTTGTCCGACTATCGCGGCAAATGGCTTGTATTCTTCTTCTATCCGCTTGATTTCACATTCGTATGTCCAACAGAAATTACAGCTTTGAGTGATGCAGCTGCTGATTTCGCAGAGCTGGATACAGAAATTCTCGGTGTGAGCATCGATTCCATCCATAGCCACAAGGCTTGGTTGTCTACACCTAAGGATATGAACGGTCTTGGCCAGATCAACTTCCCGCTGGCTTCTGACATCACGAAGAAGGTTGCCAGCGATTACGGCGTCCTGATCGAAGAAGAGGGTATTGCTCTGCGCGGACTCTTCATCATCGATCCTGAAGGAGAACTGAAGTATCAGGTTGTTAACCATAATGATGTGGGCCGCAGCGTTGAAGAGACATTGCGTGTTCTGCAGGCTCTCCAATCCGGCGGGCTGTGCGCTATGAACTGGAAACCGGGCGACAAGAACCTGTAAGCTTCCGGACCTTATGAGCTGCGATCTTTGATATAATAAGAAGACCTCCTTGCGGGAATATTTTTCCCCTCCAAGGAGGTTTTTTGTAAACATTAGGCTACACGTTTGAAAATGGGCGTAAAGGTTAATATATAGCTTGTAAGGGGAGGAATCTCTCCAGGTGTTTTGTAATATAATAATAGGAAATCAACGACAACACTCAAGGAGGGTGAACAAAAATGAGCTTTTGCTGTGGAGCGAGTATGGTTGGAACGAAGGGGACCCTAAAGCATTATCGCACGCAAGTCCATAATGTTCCCCTGCTTTTTTGTCCGGTATGCCACCGGGTAGAGGTACATTACAAAGTCGAAAATGAATATGAAATTCTGGCGGAATATGCCCATGGTGACGGCGTCACGGATGTGGATTTCCAGGATTATGTGATGGAGGAAGAAGAGGCGATCTTCGAGAACGTCATTAATATGGAGAGCGAGGACCCGCTCGCGATCATACGCAGCCAGATCGATATGTCGCTGGACCTGCTGGGGGTTGCCAAACAGATTGGCGACTCCAAATGGGAACGTGAGCTGAAGAAGCGTCTGGCTGTCATGAGCCAGCGGCGTCACCGGCTGCAGCAAAAGGCCTGAATACCAGCATAGATCCTGCCTCCATAAAGTTATAAATTAGGGAGCTCCTGCCGAATGGTGGGGGCTCTTTTCAATGTATTTGCAGGAAACCAATCATTCCCCACCCTATTAAATGTGTCTTAAGAATCATTTTAGGAATATTTTTGCCATTCGACAGATTCTCTGATTGCGTTGTCTTCTTCTCTTGGATATGATTGGAATATAGTTGAAACGGTTGGATAATATAATACGATTCTCGAATGTTCTGGCGGCTTCGTCATATACTCAGATACATAGTAATTTGATGTCGCTTAAGCGTCTTCGTCAATTGCAGTAAAAGGGGGAACTTCGTATCGTGATAAGCCAATATCAGGAAAGCTTGCTTTTATCGGCAAGAACGTTTCAATCTGGTCCATCGGATTCCACATTTGAGGATGTGCTGGAGCACATCGACAGCGGGATTCTGCTTTTTGACGATGAGGGTGTACTGACTTTCGTTAACAAGCAGATGTACGGCATTCTGGAGCTTAACCGTCATTCTCTTCTGGGCTGCACTTTGCATCATCTGTTATCCCATATTCAGCTCAGCCGCTTCAAGAAGAAGCAGGTGCTCAGGAGTTATCGTGAAATGGTGCTCAAAGGTAAGCCAAGCTATGAATTTGTGGATGAATATGGACGGTACTGGCGCGCATCTCTGTCCAGCGGAGAGGAAATGAAGGGCAGCTATCTGTTCACACTCAAAGAGATCTCCGACTACAAGCTGATTGAACAGACGGCCTACCAGAATGATAGCCTGGCCATGCTGGGCCGGCTCTCTGCCTCCATCGCTCATGAGATCCGTAATCCGCTGACGGCTATCCGGGGGTTCATCCAACTGCTGCATCCTCACCTGCATCTGCTCGGCAAAGAGGAATATGCGAAGATTATACTAGCGGAGATTGATCGTGCCAATGACATCATTCATGAATTTCTGACTTCCTCCAAACCTTCCGTACCGCAGATTAGCATGATTCCTGTCTCCGCCCTGCTGAAGGAAGTGGTTCTGCTGACAGAGAGCGAGGCTCTCATGAAAGGCTGCCAGATTAATCTGCAGGTGCTTCAGGAGGACCTGGTCATCTCGGGGGATATTAAGCAGATGAAGCAGGTTGTACTCAATATGATCAGGAATGCGATGGAAGCGATCTTGGAGCGGGTGGATGATTCCACGGGCCGAATTGAGGTTGGCGCACGTAAAGAAGGCACAGAGGTGCGTATTTTCATCTCCGACAACGGTAAGGGAATGGATATCTGCACGCTCGACAGACTGTTCAATCCGTTTTTTACTACGAAGGAGAATGGGACGGGACTTGGACTCTCCGTCAGTGACCGGATCATCAAGAATCATGGCGGCTGCATCTCGGTCAGCAGCCGGCTGAATGAAGGAACACGGTTCGTCATTTCGCTTCCGCTTATTCATTAATGCTTATTCTAAGCCCCGTGTGCTCGCTGGAGTGCATACGGGTTATAATCAATATGTAAGGGCTGATTCCTGCAATGCACGATTAAGTGCGGGAGATCAGCCCTGTCTGCGTTATTAGTGTAATAGTTATTAGTGTCGGGCAACCAGGATCGGAGGGATGAAGCGTGATTGTTGAATGGAGCACTGATGCCAGTGTAGCCTCGCCGCAAGGAGATGCTGTATGTCTAATCATCTCAGAGGCACAGGCACAGGGAGAAGGGCTTCCGGCAGACTGGGCCGGGAGAATCCGCTTATTGTCTGCAGCGGGGCTGTTCAGCGGCAAGCAGGGGCAGGTGTATGTCCTGCCCGTTATGGAGCAGCCGGAGCAGTCTATGGTCATTCTGGCCGGAAGCGGGAAGGGTCAGATTGGCGTACACGAGCTGCGGCAGTTGATGGCGCAGACCGCCAGAGCGGCTTACAGACTGAAGGCAGCTGCGCTTGTGGTGCAGATACCTGCTGCGCTGGGCGGGCTGACCGGGGCACTGAAGGCGGAACAGGCCGGCCAGGCCATCGCGGAAGGGCTGGTCCTGGGGTCGTACCGCAGAAGACAATATAAGCTGGAACAGGCAGCCTACCCGGGTCTTGAAACGGTGCGTCTGCATATAGGACGTAAGAGCGAAGCAGCAGAAGAGGAAGCCTGGAGACAAGGAGTCAAGCGGGGGCAGGCTTTCGGGGAGGCAACTAATCTTGCCCGTGATCTGACCAACCGTCCGGGGAATCTGCTGGTTCCTTCTGGTCTGGCTATGGCCGCTATCGAAATCGCTGAACGGCACGGGCTTCCGGCTGAAGTGCTGGATGAACGTGAGCTTGCGCTTAAGGGAATGGGTGGCCTGCTTGCGGTTGGCAGCGGAAGTGTGAATCCTCCCCGTATGATTGTCATCCGTTATCAGGGGACTAATGAATGGGAGAACGCAGTGGGGATTGTCGGCAAAGGGGTCACCTTTGATACCGGGGGCATCTCCCTGAAGCGGGCTCCGGGCATGGAGAGCATGTTCAGTGATATGGCCGGGGCCGCAGCCGTCCTGGCGGTTATGGAGGCGCTTGGGCAATTGCGCCCCAAGGTCAATGTGGTCATGCTGATTCCGGCGGCTGAGAATATGCCGGCTGCGAATGCTTTTAAACCTGGCGATATCATTACTACCCTCAGTGGAAGAACGATCGAAATCATCAATACCGATGCGGAGGGCCGGATCATTCTGGGAGATGCGCTTACGTATGCCCGGGAGTGGGGGGTACAGCGAATCATTGACGTAGCCACGCTAACGGGGGCTGTGGTGTCTATTCTGGGCGATGTGGCTACAGGGGCAGTATCGAATGATCCAGCGTTCCTGGAAGAGATCCTGGCAGCCTCAAGGCTGTCGGGCGAGCAAATCTGGCCGTTGCCTGTCTATCCTGAATTCCGGGAGCTGCTGACAAGCGAGGTTGCGGATCTCCGCAATGCTGCCGGGAGATATGGAGCTGCCAGTGCGGCAGGACTGTTCATCGGAGAATTCGCCGAGGGACTGCCGTGGGTGCATCTCGATATTGCCGGCACTGCCTTCCTGTCTGCAGAACGGGGAGTGAATCCTAAGGGAGCCACGGGCGTAATGGTCCGCACCTTGCTGGAATATCTGCTCCGCTCTGCTGTGGAACCGGATAATCGCTCCTCTGAAGCCTAAGGGGAATATTCATATTAACAGTCAAACAGCCGCAGGTCCTCAGTTTCCTGAGACCTGCGGCTGTTTGTTGATGTAGAGTCCTGTTCGCTACAGCCGACGGGATGGCAGCCTATTTACGGGCTTTCATCTGGGCAGTCAGGGATTGGACGCTGTTCATAATCTTATCCCGCGTATTCTTATTCTTCAGCAAGTAGGCGGCTCCCAAGGCTACCGTTGTAAACAAAGTCTTCTTGGTGTTCATCGTCATTCCTCCTTGGCAATAGTCTGGTTGTAAAAGCTTATAACTAACATACCCGCATGCCAAGGTTTCTAAACGAAATAATACCAATCTGTATCAGCTAAAGCTGCGTCCTAGCGCTTGCTGCCCATTGTAGTACTGCCGCAGGACAGAGGTGAATCCATCGCTGCTGCGGGACAGGTCTTGCCCTTGTCACAGCCCGCACAGGCCCCCTGCTTGCCCTTCTGCACATGACGGTAGATCATCCAGCCGGAGTACCCGAATATTAGCGCCACAATCACAATATTAACGATCATTGCTGTCATCGCTTCCTCTCAATATAACTTGGACTTGCTGCGGGGCTACGACCATCCGAGCAGACGTCCTCCTTGATAGATCACCAGTGACACCGCATAGGCCAATACCAGAGAGTAACCCATGGAGAAAAATGTCCATTTCCAGGAGGCAGTCTCCTTCTTGATAACGCCGACAGTGGCCAGACAAGGAATGTAGAGCAGGATAAAGGCCATGAAGCTGATTGAGCTAAGCGGTGTAAAGACTGAAGCAATCTGGCCTTCCAGTCCTGCTGCATCCGGTGCATGGTAGATGATGTTCATGGTGGAGACTACAACCTCTTTAGCGAGGAAGCCGGGTACCAGGGTAGAACCGGCCTGCCATGTTCCGAAGCCGAGCGGCTGCAGCAGCGGGGCAATGAAGCCGCCGAATTTCGCCAGGAATGAGTGATCCATCTCCACATTGAGGCCGCCAGGACCGGCATAGGACATCAGCCAGATCAGGACTGAGCCGGCGAGGATGATTGTCCCAGCTTTGCGCAGGAAGCCTTTGCCCTTCTCCCAGGTGCTGCGCCCCAGTGTCTTAAGCTGCGGCATCCGGTACGGAGGGAGCTCGATGATGAAGATGGACGTCTCATTCTTGAACAGATACTTGGAGAAGAACTTACACAGAATCAGGGCAAATACAACACCCATTACATACATAGAGAGTACAGCTGTGGCTTGCTGAGCAGGGAAGAAGACAGCTGCGAACAGCAGGTATACCGGAAGCCGGGCGGAACAGGACATCAGCGGCATGAGCAGCGTCGTCAGCAGCCGGTCCTTGGGCTGTTCAATGCTCCGGGCAGCCATGATTGCCGGTACGTTACAGCCGAAGCCGATAATGAATGGAATGAAGGCCTTGCCGTTCAGGCCCATCCGTTCCATTGTGCTGTCCATCAGCAGGCAGACACGGGCCATATACCCGGAATCCTCCAGGAAGGAGATCATCAGGAACAGGATGAATATCTGCGGAACAAATACGAGCACGCCGCCTACGCCGCCGATGAGACCATCAACGATCAGAGCGTGCGTGAATTCCGAAGCCCCGATGGCTTGCAGCAGCGAATTCGTCCAATCGCTGAACTGACCGCCGATGAAGCCATCCAAGAGATCCGATAACGGTCCGCCAATCCAGTCGAAGGTAGTTTTGAACATCGCATACATAAAGACGATGAACAGGGGCAGTCCAAGAAAACGGTGGGTAAGGATGGAATCCAGACGTTCGGTCAGATTATGCGGCTTTTGCAGGGTAGAGTCTATAGCGTCAGCGCATACCTTGCGGATGTAGTCCATGCGGACGGAGCGAATCCATTGGGGAAGAGTGAGTGCAAGCTTCTCCTGCTGCAGCCGGGTCTGAGCAGCATCTGCGATTAGCAGCAAACTGGAAATATCCATCCGCTTCTTGAGCAGTTCCAGAATTACCGGGTTCTGTTCCATCAGCTGCAGAGCCACCCAGCGCAGGTTAGGCAGACCTGAGGTCTGCTGCAATTGCGTAATGATGGAGGCTATGGCTTCTTCGGCGATTTCGCCATAATTCAACTGGAAGGTTACAGGCGGGATATGGGACGGATGCTCGAGTACACTAAGCACCTGACTGGCACCTTTGCCTGTCCGGGCAATCAGCGGCAGCACGGGAATGCCGAGCCGGTCCTTAAGAATGTCGGGGTTCACCAGAATTCCGCGCGCCTTGGCGACATCGGTCATATTCAGTCCGAGGATCGTCGGCTTGCCGTATTCCAGCAGCTGCAGGGTAAGCAGCAGGTTCCGTTCCAATTGTGAGGCGTCGACAATATTGATAAGTGCTTCAGGTGTTTCTTCAATTAGATATTGTGCGGCAACGCCCTCATCGCGGGAGAGGGGGTGAAGGGAGTAGATTCCGGGCAGATCGATGAGCTTCCCGGCTCCGTTCTTCAGACTGCCGATTTTTTTCTCAACCGTAACGCCTGCCCAGTTCCCTACGTATTCGTAGGAAGAAGTCAGGGTATTGAACAGCGAGGTTTTCCCAGTGTTGGGGTTCCCCACAAGTGCGATAGAGCTCATGAGACCTTCACCTCTATCATAGATGCTTCCTTCCGCCGGATAGCAAATAGCTGACCGTTGCATTCAAGCGTAATGGGACCCATGAACGGCCCTTTGCCCTTGAGACGGATCATTACACCCTCAGATACTCCCAGATCGGCCAGACGGCGGCGCAAGATAGGGTTCATGCCTTCGATTCTTTGAATGGAGCCGGTAGAGCCTGGTTGCAAACGCAGCAAGGAGCAGGATGTTAGAGCCATTGTTATCCCTCCGAAAGAGACTGATAATCAATCTCAATGATTTCTTGTAATGTAGCATTTTTTTGACATATTATCTGTGATTAATATCATTGTTTCATTCTGCGGAAATGGATATGGAGATTGCTGAAATTTTCTTTACAATATATTCTTCATTAAAGTATGATTGAACGATAATGTAAGCATAGTATGAAAATGATACCCCGAAGGGAGAACAGATTGTGAAGACGAATCAGAGTAAAATTGTCGATTGTACCATCCGTGATGGGGGATTGGTGAATAACTGGGATTTCAGTATTGAATTTGTTCAGAAATTATATGCCGGACTGAATGAAGCCGGTGTTGATTATATGGAAATCGGATATAAGAACTCGCCGAAGCTGCTCAAAGGGGCAGAGGGTGCAGGCCCTTGGCGCTTTTTGAATGATGACTTCCTGCGCAAGGTAATTCCGCAAAAGGGGCATACGAAGCTGTCGGCGCTGGTCGATATCGGCCGTGTGGACGAGAATGATATTCTGCCCCGCAGCGAGAGCATGCTCGATCTGATCCGTGTGGCTTGTTACAGCAAGGATGTGGACAAGGCCCTCCAGCTGGTGCAGACGTTCCATGACCTGGGCTATGAGACGACGATTAATATTATGGCCCTGTCCAATGTGATGGAGAATGAGCTGCTGGAAGCCTTCGAGCAGATCCGCGAGAGTGTGGTTGATGTAGTCTATATCGTGGATTCTTACGGCAGCCTGGATCATAATGATTTTCATTACCTGGTAGAGAAGTTCAAGACACATCTGCCGGACAAGCGGCTCGGTGTGCATACTCACAACAATCTTCAGCTGGCCTTCTCTAATACGCTGATTGCAGCCGAGAAGGGGGTAGAGCTACTGGATGCTTCCTGTTATGGAATGGGCCGCGCTGCAGGCAACTGTCCTACAGAGCTGCTGGTGACCCATCTGAAGAATACGAATTATACGCTCCGTCCTGTTCTGGATATCGTTGAGAACCTGATGATTCCCCTGCGGGAAAAGGAAGAGTGGGGTTATATCATTCCGTATATGATTACAGGGACGCTGGATGAGCATCCCCGCTCGGCAATGGCGCTGCGATCTTCGGCCGATAAAGATAAGGCGGTTGACTTCTATGACACACTGACAACACCTGAGGTCAATTTCGGGGACAAATAACCGTCTGGAAGGAGAAAGCACTGGCCTCTATTTGTAGGCAGGTGCTTTTTTTCTGCCGGAGCTGCCTCCTTGCAATATTGTAGGTGATCAATGTAACTTTACGGAGCCATCTGGCCGATATTTATACATAGGACATCATGCACATTCATCTGATTTTATAGATATCATTTTTAGACGCGAGGGACTTATGAGACAAGAAGAGAGAAAGACGATTCATGCGGCTATTCTAGGGGCTGCGCTGTTCCTTCTGATCCAGATTTTTCGTACACCGCTGGGCCAAATAGAGGACAAGGATTTGCTGATGGCGTTTTACCTTATTTTGGGCTGCTGCACTGTGGCGTTCGGTTTTGCAATTTTTGCCCAGGGCTGGCTGCTGTTCGCTAATAGTTTATCCAAGGCCAGGCTGTACACCTCTGCATTGTTTCTGGGAGTGAGCATCTTTGACTTCCTGCATGTACTCGGGTTTGTAGGTATTCCCGGAATCATCCCTTATATCAGCCAGGGGCAGTCCTTATGGCTCCTGACGTTCTCCCGCTTGACCAGTGCACTGGGGATCATGCTGATTTTTAGCAGGGCAGATCAACCCGTAGGAACCGGGGGTAAAGGGAAGGTATTTAGAAATTCTCTTGTGGTCATTCTGCTGTCTTTGGCAGTGTTTAGTCTCGGCAACCTGATTGTCTCCGGGCTGGCAGACGAACCGTGGGCAGAAACGACAAGAGATCTGATGAATATGGCGATACTGTTCGTCTATTTGCTTGGCGCTGCGATTATCATTTATCCGGGCAAAAATGAGAAGTCGGCCTCTCTGCTGATTATTATCCGTTCCCTAGTATTCTTCTCGCTGGCTCAGGTCTTCTTCATGAATCTGTTCAGTGTCGGGGAGCTAGACTATCTCTTCGGGATGCTCAGCAGCGCAGCGGCGTATTATCTTCTGCTGACCGGAGTCTACAGATTGACGATTGAGGAGCCGTTCCAGGAGAGCCAGCAGGCGGAAGCGCGGATTAATTATCTGGCGTACCACGATGAGCTGACCGGTCTTCCGAACAGACGCCGCCTGATGCAGCGCATGGAAGAGGTGGTGTTCCAGAGCGAGCAGGACAAAAGCCGCGGCTTCTCCGGGCTGGTCATTATGAACATCAACCATTTCAAGAATATCAATGACTCTCTTGGTCACTATGCAGGAGATCAGCTGCTGCAGCTGGTCGCCCGGCGGATCGGGGACGAGGTTAGAGTCAATGAAGAGCTCTTTAGTATGGGGGCGGACGAGTTTGCTTTTCTAATGACGGAGCGGACGGGGCTGGAGAACTGTCTGGTCCGGGCGGGTGAGCTGCTGCGTCTGTTCGAGACACCGGTAGGTCTGGAGTCGGGTGAATACCATATCTCGCTTAGTCTGGGGGTAAGTATCTATCCCGGGGACGGAGATACGGCAGAGCAGTTGATACAGAATGCAGACACAGCGGTACACAATGCCAAGGATCAGGGGGTGGAGATCCGCCGCTATATTCCGGCTATGCAGATGAAGGCGAAGGAACGTCTCAAGCTGGAGAATGATCTGCGCCGGGCGCTGGAGCGGGGGGAGTTCTATCTGGTTTATCAGCCCCAGGTGCTGCTTGAGACAGAAGAGATTGTCGGCATGGAGGCGCTGCTGCGCTGGAACCATCCCAAACGCGGCTTGGTCTCTCCGGTAGATTTCATCCCTATCGCTGAAGAGAGCGGGCTAATTGTTCCCATTGGGGAATGGGTGCTTAAGACGGCCTGTATGCAGAATAAAATGTGGCAGGATGCCGGCTATCATCCGATTTGCGTGTCCATTAACCTCTCGATGCGCCAGTTCCTGCAGCCCAATCTGGCCGGCAAAATTGATGCCATCCTGAAGGATATCGGTCTCGATCCCTGCTACGTGGACTTGGAGATTACTGAGAGTATGACCCTGGACAAGGAGACCGCCTTCGACCAGTTGAACCGTCTCAAAAGACTTGGCGTATGCATCAGCATCGATGATTTCGGCACTGGCTACAGCTCGCTGCATTATCTGAAAAATATGCCGATTGACCGCTTGAAGATCGACCGTTCCTTCGTATCGGATGTCATGGAGGACAGCAACAATGCAGCGATTGTCTCTACGATTACCTCGATGGCCCACCATCTGAAGCTCAAGGTTACCGCCGAAGGCGTGGAGAACAAGGAGCAGCTGAACTTTCTGCGCCAGCAGCATTGCCATGAGGCCCAGGGGTATCTGTTCAGCAAGCCGGTGAAGGCGGCCGAATTCGAACAGTCCTTCCTCAGACCTCTGCTGGAAATGCCGTCGTAACCTCCGGTATCTGAATTTAATAGGGTTGCAATTTATTCGTAGTGATGCTACAATGTTTCTTGTACTCAATTTGAGTCGCGGGTGTAGTTCAATGGTAGAACTTCAGCCTTCCAAGCTGATAGCGTGGGTTCGATTCCCATCACCCGCTCCATACTTAACTTCCGAAATCCTTGTCCGCAAGGGTTTTTTTTGTTATTTCGGAGTTGTTGCAGGGAACTAGAATGTGTGGATAATGCTGATGAGTGAGGATAGGGTACGGCGAAGAAGACGTAGTGGCAGGACGTGAGGGTGTACCTAGTGATACTAGTGATAGAAGATACGTGAGTACATAGGGACAGAACATAAGGGATAGTACATACTGGCAGAACAATAACTAAATCTGCTGAAAGTAGGGTGCGGCTTCATTCAAAGGTAAAAGTCCCTCTAATTCGGCCTGAATTGGGCGATAGTTGAAAATGAGAGGGATAAATCCCACTGATGCAGCTGAAAGTCAGTTACAGGTGAAAATCAAGGGGATAAATCCCACTGATTCCGCCAGCTGTGGCCATACGAGAAATTAGATGGCTGGATTGCAAAGGTGAGTAGTAGCACAAAGACTGCATACGCTCCAGCATATAAAACTTAGCCGAAAGTTGACGGTAAGCAGAAATGAGGAGCATTAGTGCACCTGAATTCGCTGAAAGTTGACGGTAAGCAGAAATGAGGAGCATTAGTGCACCTGAATTCGCTGAAAGTTGACGGTAAGCAGAAATGAGGAGCATTAGTGCACCTGAACGCTGAAAGTCGGCAGTAAGAGAGAATGAGCACAAGTGCACCCGAATTCACCGGATAATACGTTAGAAAAGTCAAAATGAACAGCGATGTTACCTTAAAAGCTGAATAAGTAGCACAGGTGTCACAAATCATACCGGCTACACCAGCCACAGCTAATTCATCTGTTGAAAAAGCCAGGCCCCCGATCCTTCGGGGGCCTGGCTTGGTGAAATGACAGGTAAGCCGCCTGTCTTGGATGTTAGACGGTCTTCAGGAACTCGACAAGGGTCAGCAGGCCTTTGTCGAAGTTCTCCAGGTTGAAATGCTCGTCTGGCGCATGGAGGTTCTCGTCGTCGAGTCCGAAGCCCATCAGGACGACCGGCGCCTTCAGGATGCGGGCGAAGCTCTCCATGATCGGGATAGAGCCGCCGTCTTTGGTGAAGAGGGCGCGGGTGCCGTAGACCTTGCCGTAAGCATCGGCAGCGGTCTGGAGGATCGGGTGCGACGGGTCGATGTTGAAGGCGCGTGCCTTCTCCATCTGCTTCACCTGAACCTTGGCGCCCTTTTGAATATTAGCCTTCAGATGGGCTTCAACGGCATCCAGGATGTGCTGCGGGTCCTGGTCGCCGACCAGGCGGCAGGTAATTTTGGCATGGGCTTCTTTAGGGATTACCGTCTTGCTGCCTTCGCCTTGGAAGCCTCCGTATACGCCGTTCAGCTCCAGTGTTGGACGAGCGCCGACCCGTTCCACGAACGTGTAGCCTTCTTCGCCGTACAATTGCTCCAGGCCGAGGGCGGTCCGGATTTTGTCTTCATCCACGCCTTGCTTGGCGAATTCTTCGCGCAGCAGCGGGGACAGGGCAGGTACGCCTTCGTAGAAGCCTTCTACAGATACATGGCCCTTGTCATCGTGAAGGGTGCTGAGCAGCGAGACCAGCGCATGCAGCGCATTAGGAACGCCGCCGCCGTAGGAGCCGGAGTGCAAATCAGTCAAGGCGGTGTTCACTGTGACCTCCATTGAGCAGAGACCACGGAGTCCGGTGCAGATGGCGGGGCGTCCGCGTTCCAGAAGGGAGGTATCCGAGACGAGAACGGCATCTGCCGCAAGCTTGTCCTGGTTAGCTTCCAGGAATGGCGGCAGGTTGACGCTGCCAATCTCCTCTTCCCCTTCGATGCAGAGCTTGATGTTGACCGGCAGAGTGCCCTCTTGCTTGAGGATAGCCTCAATAGCCTTGATATGCATGAATACCTGACCTTTGTCGTCTGTAGCGCCGCGCGCATACAGCTTGCCGTCACGGATCTCCGGTTCAAACGGAGGCGTAGTCCACAGGTTCAGCGGATCAACCGGCTGTACATCATAATGGCCGTAGACCAGAATGGTCGGTTTGCCGGGAGCGTGAAGGTAATCTGCATAGATCACCGGATGACCGGCTGTAGGGTGCAACTCGATATTCTCAAGACCCGCACGCTTTAGGGTCTCAACCAGCCAGCCGGCTGCGGTATTAATATCTTCCTTGTGGGTGGACAGGGCTGAAATGCTGGGGATAGCCAGCCATTGCTTGAGTTCATTAAGCTGGGCTTCACGCTCAGCCTGAAAATAAGTTTCGTATGACATTGTGGGTATGTACCTCCTTGGAATTCGCTGCTTAATACCACAGCTACCTGTATTATGCGGCAACATGCATAACGGAGGGTCTCTGCGGCTCAGGTTCGGCAGTGTAATGCATTCATTATACTGGAGATATCCCCATGGATCAAAAAAGGATTGTTCCAGCCGTTAATCAGAGGGGGACCCGAGCTGCGTAGCTTGGGGAACAGTTCCTTGCAGGCTGTTGATTACTGGCAGTAACCGTGATAGACTTACTTAGTTTAAGCAAAGGAACCGCCGAGCGCGGCGGAAGCGACAGGAGCGAAATTGTAGTGTCAACGAACATACCTGCAAGTGTTGAACCGATATATATTTATACGTATGCCTATTCGCCGGATGAGACCTCGCTGTGCGGGATGGAGCTGCGCTGCCTGTTCGGCCGGGAGATCCCTCCGGCTATATTTGCAAGCGGGGTAGAGGTGGATGTCAGCCGCAGTCCTTTTATCAAAGAGCGGATTGATGTGATGTACGAAGGGGACACGCTCCCTGAGATCTACAAGCAGACAGAGCAGGTAGAGCTGGGGGGGCGGAGCTTCAAGGTTATTTTTGTGAAGACTAATGATCTGGCTCCTGAACATAAAATCGAATACGCTGAGCGCAGAGTGATTGAGCGGGAAATCGGCCTGCGGATTGAGGGAGAGGCAGATGTGAACCATCCGGAGCTGGTGTACGGGATTGTAACGCTCGGCGGACGCTGGTACTTCGGCCCCTATCATAAGAACAATGCAACCTGGTTCCGGCAGATGAAAAAGCCCCGCAGCTACTCCATAGCGCTCAGCACACGGGTAGCCCGGGCGGCGGTCAATATGGCGGTTCCGCGCATACCCGGTGTGAAGCTGATCGATCCCTGCTGCGGAATTGGCACAGTGATGGTAGAAGCGCTGTCGATGGGTATCGATGTTGTCGGCCGTGATATTAACCCGCTAATTGCTGCTGGTGCACGGACGAACATCGCTCATTTCGGCTTTGAGAGCGTTGTTACGCTAGGGGATATCGCAGACATCCAGGAGCATTACGATGCGGCCATCGTGGATATGCCTTATAATCTGTATTCACGAATTACCCCCGAAGAGCAGTTTGCGATTCTGAGCCATACGCGGCGGATTGCGGACAGAGTGGTCATTGTGGCGATTGAGGCGGTGGATGAGATGATTGCTGCGGCCGGTTTTACAATTATAGACCGTTGTGTGGCGCGAAAAGGTGCGTTCTCCCGTCATCTGATGCTGTGCGAGTAGAGCGTCTTGAATTAAGGGCGTAATCAAATCCGAGTGAAGGCGGTGTGCTTGTGGAACCGAAATGGTTAACCTGGGCCAAAGAAATTCAAGGGATTGCCCAGACCGGACTGGCGTATGCCAAGGATGTATATGATATTGAGCGTTATCAGGCGTTGCGGGAGCTGAGCGTGGATATTCTGGCGAATTATACGTATGAGAGCAAGGAGCGTATCCGGCTCTCCTTCGCGGGCGAAGGCGGGTATAGCACGCCTAAGGTGGATGTCCGGGGAGTTATTTTTCAGGATGATAAAATTCTGCTCGTACACGAGAAGCTCGACGGAAAATGGGCACTGCCCGGAGGGTGGGCGGACATTGGCCTGTCACCGAGCGAGGTGGTGGTGAAGGAGATTGCCGAGGAATCCGGCTACCAGGCGGAAGCGGTCCGTCTGCTTGCTGTGCTGGATAAGAAATTCCATCAGCATCCGCCGGAACCGTATCATGTCTACAAAATGTTCATTCTCTGCAGAATTAACGGCGGGGAAGCGGCGGGTGGTGTGGAGACGAGTGGTGCGGGTTTTTTTGCCGAGGATGCATTGCCCGAATTGTCGGAAGAGCGCAATACGGTAGAACAGCTGCACACTCTATTCCAATATTTACATAATCCCGAAAAGGCAGTAATATTAGACTAAAGAACTGCATATAATAGATAACTAAGAGTGTATATAAGTTTTCGTCAATACAATTTTTGGTTAATACTATTTATGTAAGCCTTTACAATGATATTCCGCTGAGTCTTTATATCTAAAAAAATTATCGAAAACACTTCTTTTTGGGCCCGGCGGTCTACATTTTTTCCTCTGCTTTGACGATAAGAATTTTAGGAGGGGATCGCATGGAACAAGAAGAGTTAAGACTTCCGCTTGCGCAGGAGGGGATGACCCGGCCTACAGAGGGCAATATCGCCACGGGCCTGGTATGGGGTGTCCTGATCAGTATTCCCTTATGGATCTCGTTGATCGGCTGGATGATGGGCATCTGGAATTTCTAAGACCCGTCCGCAGAAGCTATATTCCACTACTAAACTTACACATATACAATGAAGGCTGCCTCTTCGAAGTGAAGAAGCAGCCTTTTTATGCTGAAATTACAAGTCGTTGTTGATATGCACCAGCTGGAAGGTCTCGCAGACCACCCGCATATCCGGGTCGAAGGGCTTGCCCTCACGCTCCAGCTCCCTGGTGAAGAACACCTCATGCTCGTAGCGCCAGGATTCAAGGCTGCGGTCATCCTCCCCTTCGGAGTAGGCGAATTCAGCCGTTACCTCAGCGAATGGAACGATCTCCACCTTCGTCGTTTCGATGATCGCACGCGGCTGCCCCTCACTGTCCAGCAGTATGGATAACCCGCCTGTAAAAGGCATGGTCAGCCCCTGTGCTTCAATCAGCTCATAATTCTGCGCGGTCCCGGTCTTGATTCCTCTCAGAACCAGATCCAGCAGCTCATCTGCCAGCCGGGGATTGTCGCCAAACGCCCAAGCGCTGTCAAATTTGTCCGCTGCTTCCGGATGCTTCACCAGATAACTCTCCCAATATTTCGCAATTTCCGGGGTTAATGTCATTACGGTCACCTCTACCTTAGATATAGTATTTAGTCTGGCTAAAACTCACATATCCGCTTCGCTTAACCAGCCGCTATACAGCTCATCGAGCTTCTGCTGCGCAGCATCTCTCATTCCTTGCAGCTCGGCCAGCTTCTCTGCATGGCTCGACAGCTGCGGGTCCAGCATTTCAGCATCGATAAGAGCAAGCTGTGCTTCCGCTACGGCAATGTCCTGCTCCCACGAAGCCGCCGGACGCGGCTTGCGGTTCGGACTGGCAGGGCCGGATGTGGATGCTTCTGCCCGCCCGCTTATAGAGCGGAGCTTGCCGGTGCCTCCCCCGGAGGATTCCGGCTGCGTGACCTCTTGACGCTGGGCGGCTGCGGCATGTTCAGCCAGCTTTTCCTTATAATACTCGTAGTTGCCCGAGAAGGAGGAGAAGCGTACGCCGTCAATATGCCAGAGCTTGCCGAAGCAGCGGTTGATGAAGTAACGGTCATGGGATACCGCCAGCACGGTGCCGGGGAACTCCTCCAACGCTTCCTCCAGCGCTTCGCGGGAATCGATATCCAGATGGTTGGTCGGCTCATCCAGAATCAGCAGGTTCGGCCTCTTGTGCATCAGGATCGCGAAGCGCAGACGGGTCCATTCTCCTCCTGAGAGGTTAGTGATGCTCTTGAAGACATCGCTGCCGTAGAAGAGAAAGCGGGCCAGCTGGCCGCGGGCTTCGCCTTCTTCAAGTCCGGCCTCCTCGCGGAAATACCGCAGCACGGAGTGGCCGCCCTCCTCCGGCACAGCTTCCTGGGCCAGATAACCGACCACTGCTCTGGAAGCAAGCGTACAGCTCCCGCTGTCCGGTGTTTCCTGGCCGAGGATGATCTTCAGCAGGGTGCTTTTGCCTGCTCCGTTGCCGCCGATTAGTGCGGTGGTCTCGCCGTATCGCAGAATATCGCTGGCGGCCGAGAAGAGCCTGCGCTCCCCATAAGACTTGCTGATCCGGTCAAGGATTACGACCTGATTGCCGGTCCGGTCGTCCTGCTGGAGCTGCAGATCCATGGACTTCCGCTCCAGAATCGGGCGTTTAACCTTGACCATCCGGTCCAGCGCCTTCTGCATGGACGCCGCACGGCGGTGGAAGGAAGGGTTCGGCGGATTGGAGCGGTTGCCCCATTCAATCAGTCTTTTGATACTCTCCTGCATCTGCTTGATCTTCTTCTGCTGCTCCTGGTAGTCAGCGAATTGCTGAAGCAGCCGGGCTTCCTTCTCCACCTGATAGCCGCTGTAGTTCGTATGGAAGGTGAAAGCCTCCCCGTCTTCAATCTCAATGACCTTCTTCACCACGGCATCCAGGAAATAACGGTCATGGGAGATTGCCAGAACCGTGCCATCATAGCTCTGGAGGAACTTCTCCAGCCACTCGATAGCCTCCATGTCCAGATGGTTGGTCGGCTCATCGAGCAGCAGGATGTCGGGACGGCGCAACAGCAGCTCGGCCAGCCCTACCTTGGTCTTCTCTCCGCCGGAGAGGGAGGAGAAGCGGCGGTCGTACTGCTCCGTTCCAATCCCCAGCCCTGAGGCTACACGCTGGATCGAGGCTTCCAGCTCATAGCCGCCTGCCGCCTCGAACTTCTCCTGTAGGGTGCCGTATTCCTTAAGCAGCCGGTTCCAGGCCTGCTCGTCTTCGCCCGCACCGGAGGCTGACATCTCCTGCTCCAGCTCCCGCAGGCGGCGCTGCCAGCCGAGCTGCTCCGCGAAGCTGCGCTGAAGGACGGCGTAGACCGTCTCGTTGTCGTTCACTTCCTGAATCTGGGCAAGCAGACCGATGACGCTGCCCCGGCGGATAGCGAGCTGTCCTTGATCCGGGCGTTCCTCCCCGCTCAGCAGGTGGAAGAGGGTGGTTTTGCCGCAGCCGTTGCGGCCGATCAGGCCGATTTTTTCGCCTTGGCGGATATCGAAGGTGACATCGCTCAGGACGAGCTGGGCACCGTGGTATTTTTGGATATTTTGACATGAGATAATCATCGTTAGGCTCCTTTTATTAGAATGCACTTTGCTCTGCCGCTTCAATTCATCCGAAATATCCGGTTAAAAGCACATAAAAAGGCCGCAGGGAAATTTCCCTGCGGCCTGAGAATTCTTCGGGTTAAGACATCCGTTGAAGTGTAGGCGAGAAAGGCATTTCACAATGTTGTAGTGTTATTAAGTTCGTGTAAATGGACAGACTTCTCCCGTTGTCCGATTTCACATGAACGATGCCCGCCATAATATTAATCAGCCGGCTGCTAACACTGTTGGTCCGATTGTGATCCATTCTCCTACACCTCCTTTTTGATAAATTTAAAGCTAGTGTAACCAAAAATCCCGGAATAAGCAAGGAGAATTGTTCCCGCCCAGACATAAATGAATGCTTCTGTAAGTAGTATGGAGTGTGGCGAAGGGGCGGTGCCCTTATAACGGCTGCGGGAAAAGAGGAGAGCTATGGCGATTTTTAACGGATTGCTGGGCAATGCAACTCAGGTGGAGCTGGGGGAGGTGCAGCGGGAATACGGACGGATTCTGGCTCCGAATGAAAAGATTGAGCGCGCATATAAGCTGGTCCGGGACATGTTTATTTTCACAGACAAGCGGCTGATTCTTGTAGACAAGCAGGGCATGACCGGCAAGAAAACCGAATACCACTCCGTTCCTTACAAAAGCATCACTCATTATTCCGTGGAGACGGCGGGGCATTTCGACCTGGATGCGGAGCTGTGCCTGTATATCTCGGGCGCGGGGCTTCCGCTGAAGAAAACCTTCAACAAATCGGTCGATATCTATGAAGTACAGGCTGTGCTGTCGCAATATATCCTGAAATAAGGGGGGCGCACAGACAGGGCGTACTATGGCTGTAGCCTGCTGCAGCTCCATATAACAGAAGGATAGAAGGGATGGCAGGCCCGGGCCTGCTTCCATCCTGAAATTTGTGCATGGCTCACAAAATTAGCGGCAGCAAATGTACGGTCCTGCGGAAGTCGTTGACAGGGGTTTCGGGCCTGATGTTAAATGACACTAACTTAAGCGGCAGGGAAGGGGGCGGGACATGAGAAGAGGACCTGTAATCGGAACGAAAACGATGGTGGTCAGCCCGCATTACCTGGCCTCGGCAGCGGGCGCGCAAGTTTTGGCCAAAGGCGGCAACGCCTATGATGCGGCCGTTGCAGTCAGCGCGACGCTGGCTGTAGTCTACCCGCATATGACCGGGCTCGGCGGCGACGCCTTCTGGCTGGGGTACAGCGCCAGCGAAGGGCGCGTGCGGGCTTACAACGGCAGCGGACGCTCGGGCTACGCCGTCCGCCGGGACTGTTATGCCGGGGAGGAGGCCATCCCCCGGCGGGGTGTGCGCAGCGCCATTACGGTGCCCGGAATGGCGGATAGCTGGTCAGCCGTCCAGCGGGAGTATGGACGGCTGACCCTGGCCGAGGTGCTGGAGCCGGCTATCGGCTACAGCGCCGGGGGCTTTCCGCTGTCGCCGGATCAGCATGGCGGCAGCGTTCTGGCCGGAGCCGCGCTGTCGCCTGAAGCGGCGGCGGTGTATCTTCCCGGCGGCCAAATTCCGGCGGCGGGAGAGCGGTTTGTGCAGCGGCAGCTGGCCGGGACGCTGCGGGCGCTTGCGGCGGGAGGCCGGGATGCTTTTTATAAAGGGAGCATTGCGGAAGAAATCAGTGATTATATGCAGGCTTCCGGGGGTTATCTGACCCGCGATGATTTCGCTGACCATCAGGGGAGCTGGGAGGAGCCGCTTCAGACTGAATACCATGGGCATACCGTCTATCAGGTTCCGCCGAACTCGCAGGGCTTCACGGCGCTCATGGCGCTTAATATCCTGGAGCATTATAACTTCGCGGAGATCAGGCACGGCTCCTATGAGTATTATCATCTGCTGGTGGAGGCACTGAAGCTGAGTTTCCGTGACCGCGACCAGGTGCTCACCGACCCGTCCTTCCGCAGTATTCCGCTGGACCGTCTGCTGAGTAAACCCTATGCGGCACAACTCGCGGCGGCGATTTCTCCCCGTAAGGCGCTTGCTCTCAGCAGCGAACCGGTTGGAAGGGATACAGCTTACGCAGCGGTGGTGGATGAAGAGGGCAACGCGGTGTCGTTCATCCAGAGTCTGTATTTCGAATTCGGGTCGGGGGTGGTGGCCGGGAATACGGGAATTCTGCTTCAGAACCGTGGCTCCTTCTTCTCGCTTGATCCCGCCCATGTCAATACGCTGGAGCCGCATAAGCGCACTTTCCACACGCTGATGCCGGCGATGGCCTGCCGGGACGGAAAGCCAGCCTATCTTTATGGCACACAGGGCGGTGAAGGACAGCCGCAGACGCAGACCCTGCTGCTCACGCGCATGCTTCACTATGGGATGGACCCGCAGACTGCGGTGAGTGAACCCCGCTTCGTCTGGGGCAGAACCTGGGGGGAGCCGACTCAGGAGCTGCGGATCGAGAACCGGGTGGCGGAAGCGGTGCGGGCGGAGCTGGCGGAGGCGGGGCATCTGGTCGGTGAGGCACAGAGCTATGACGGGGTGATGGGGCACGCCCATGCCATCTCGATTGACAGTAACGGCTACCGTAGCGGGGGGGCGGACCCTCGCTCTGATGGAGCGGCTATCGGGTGGTAGAGGGATTGAATTCGTGACAGGGGGAGTAGGGAGATGTGGAGTAGGGCGATAGGGAGACTGAGGGATAAGGGGATAAGGAAGTAGGGAAGTAGGGAAGTAGGAAGGTAGGGAAGTAGGAAGGTAGGAAGGTAGGGAGGCAGGCAGGGAGATAGATCCGGTTTGTCCGGGAGGGAGAGGTGAAGCAGCATGGTTCTTGATAATCGGCACGGTGCATTCCGGGTCCCGGAGCTGGAGATTCCCGGCAGCGGGCACGGGGTATTGCACGGCCTGACTTTCACGGTAAAAGATGTCTTCGCAGTGGCCGGGCACGGCTCTTCCGCCGGTAACCCGGACTGGCTGCGCAGCCACGAACCGGCGGACTCCCATGCAGCTGCTGTACGCAGGTTGCTGGATGCCGGAGCTGCGCTGCGGGGGGCTGCCCATACGGATGAGCTGATGTACAGCCTTGGTGGAGAGAACTATCATTACGGTACGCCAGTGAATCCGCACGGGGAGAACCGGATTCCCGGCGGCTCGTCCAGCGGGTCAGCGGTGGCGGTGGCCTCCGGAAGTGTAGATTTTGCCCTCGGTACGGATACGGGCGGCTCTGTCCGAGTTCCATCTGCTTATTGCGGTGTGTTTGGTTATCGTCCATCGCACGGGGCGGTATCCCTGGAGGGGGTTATTCCGCTGGCCCCGGCTTTTGACACGGTGGGCTGGATCGCTGGAAGCACGGAGCTGCTGTTGAAGACGGGGCGTATTCTGCTCGGGCCTGTGGACAGCGGCGGAGATGCGCAGGGCGGGGAGAATCGGAAGAAGGCGGGCGATCTACTCGGGTCTATGGACAGAGGCGATATCGCCCAGGGCATGGAGAATAGTATGGAGCAGAGCAGTGGCGAGTCGGTTGAAGAGTCCGGCGCAGACCTCAGGCTGTCCCAGATGTTCTTCCCCCCGGAAGGCTGGGCGCTTGTGGAGCAGGACTGTGCAGACTACCTGAGGCGGGGGCTGGACAAGCTTCAAGCGGGCGCTTCGCTACAGGCTGCTGAAGCCGTGGTTGCCCCGGAAGGCTTGAAGACCTGGATGGACGCCTTCCGCGAACTGCAGGGTGCCGAGATCTGGGCAACCCATGGGGAGTGGATCGGGCGGGAGCAGCCGGTCTTCGGGCCGGATATTGCCGCCCGGTTCGCTTGGGCGGCAGGGCTGGCCGGGGCGGATCACAGCCCGGCCGCTATGCTGCGCAGCCGGATCACTCAGCGGCTGCGGGCGCTGCTCGGGAAGGACGGCTGTCTCGTCCTTCCGACCGTGCCGGGTCCGGCTCCGCTGCGAGGAGCTGGACCTGGGCAGCTGGAGCGGAGCCGCAGCAGCGCCATGATGCTCAGCTGCCTGGCCGGACTGGCCGGGCTGCCGCAGGTTACGCTGCCAGTGCCCGGCCCCGGCGGACTGCCGCTGGGACTGTCCGTTATCGGCGGGCACGGACAAGATCTGAGGCTCCTGTCATGGATACAGGAGGTATGGAAGTAAGAAGTCATAGCCCTGGTTCTCTGAACGAAGAGAACCGGGGCTTTTTACTGATCGTTAGGAGATCCGTCAGTTGGGCGAGGGTGCTCGGACCATATGTATGTGGAAAACCGAATACATTGGGCTGGTACGGGGGGGGGGGAGCGGGCCGAATGTATGTGAAAAACAGCATACAATGGGCCGGTGGCGGGTGAGCGAGCCGAATGTATGCGGAAAACAGCATACAATGGGCCGGTGCGGGGATGAGCGCAGCGAATGTATGTGAAAAACAGTATACAATGGGCAGCTGGCGGGTGAGCCTGCCAAATGTATGCGAAAAACAGCATACATTTGGCAGGTGCGGGGATGAACAGGCCGAATGCAGCTCCAAGGGACCGAATGAGGATCGATGCTGCTATTTGTCACTTATACGTAATGTTATATAACACAAACGAATCTGTTTTTAACTTTTCTCTTTCCAACAGCGGTCATTTTATCTATAATGTTACATAAAGTAACATATGAATCGAATGAACCTATAATGAACCTATTATGAAGGTAGAGAAGGAGGGGTGGCTATGCATCTTACGGTGGAAGAAGCGTTGTCCATTTATCCTTTATCTGAAGCGAAGCTGATTGCCGGGGCCAAGGGGAAGCACAGGATTGTGAAATCGATCAATGTCATGGATGCTCCCGACATCTCGGACTGGATCAAGGAAGGGGAAATGCTGCTGACCACAGCCTATCTGATCAAGGACAGCCCGGAGGATGCCTCGGCATTGCTGCAGATGCTGAACCGGCGCGGCTCAGCGGGGCTGGGCATTAAGCTGGGCCGGTTCTGGGAGGCTGTGCCGCCGCCCTTGATTGCGGAAGCGGAGCAGCTGAATTTCCCGCTGATCGAGCTGCCGTTCCAGTTCACTTTCTCCGACCAGATGAACGGCTTGTTCCGCGCGGAGCTGTCGCGCAGCGTGGGCACGCTGCAGAGCATGATGGAGAAGCAGCGGCTGCTGATGCGGCTTGCCTTGCGTTCCGGGCGCAGCCGTCCGCTGCTGGACACCGTCTCTGAGATCATCGGTTATCCGCTGGCTGTAATCAGCAACCGGGGGACGGTTATATTCAACAACTCGGGGTACACCGAGAGTGAGCAGCTGGAAGGATGGCCCTGGCCGCCACGCAATCAGCGCTTCCGTCTCGGCGAAGGCACCGGCTACCGGCTACCGCTGCTACAGGCCGGGAAATGTCTGGGTTATCTTCATTATTGCGATATTGATCCCTTGCTGCTGCCCGTGGAGGAAAGTCTGTTCGTCCAGGGGACAGAGCTGATTTCTTATCATATGCATACCGGACTGGAGGATTATTTCGAGCAGGCCGGACACCGGGAATTCAGCGGGCTGCTGCGGCGGTTCCTGAATGACGGGCTGAAATACGCTGAGCTGGCGCAGGCAGCGCTCCGGCTGGAGATTACGCTGCTCCAGTCCCCGTTCCAACTGCTGCTTACCGATGTGGCTGCTGCGGGAGAAGCCCGGCAGGCAGAGCTACTGAGGCTGAAGGAGGAGTATTCGGAGCATCCGGTGTTGCATGGCCTGGAGGCGGTCCACTTCCTGGTGGAGGAGGGACTGGTGTCGCTGTACCCGGCCGGGCCGCATCAGCCGGAGGAGTTCCGGGGACTGATTCAGGAATGCTTTGACAATCTGAAGTTCGATAAAGGGTATTATCCGCAGGCGGCTGTCAGCAGCGTGAAGCATAAGCCGGAGGGGCTGAAGGAAGCTTTTGCCGAGATTAAGGAATGTATGGGCATGTCCCGGCAATGGGGCGCGCACGGAAATGTGGTGCATTACCGCCAGCTGGAGCTTGATTTGCTGCTGAGCAAGATTCCGGCAGAGACCATGGAGCGTTACTTCAGCGGCAGCCTGCGGGGGCTGCTTAGCCGGGAGCCTGAATATGTTAAGGAGATGCTCCACACGCTGGAGGTCTACCTGGAGAATGACGGCCATGTGAACGAGACAGCTAAGAAGCTGTTCATTCACCGCAATACGGCCACTTACCGGATTGAGAAGCTCAGCGAGCTGCTGGATGTCGATTTCAAAAAAATCAATGATCTCATGAAGTTGAAGCTGGTCTTCCTGTTCCGCAGAATGCTGGAGCGCGAATAACAGCCGTCCATGAGCAGATTGCCCAAAAAAAGGAGTGAAGAACAATGAAGGTGGCCGGAATCTTTTTGGCGGCAAGCCGCAGTAATGGAGCAGGGGCCTCTGAAGGTTCTCTGAACAGGGCGGGCACGGGTTCAGCCGGTGCGGCGATGCTCAGCGAGCTGGAGACCTGCGGGCTTGCGCCGCTGGTTGTGGTGGTTCGTGCGGATGATCCTTTGGGCTGGCTGCCACCGGCCGGGAAGGCGGAGAATATGCGGCGGATTGAGACTTGTCTGACGGCCCATTTGGGCCTGTCCTTCTCACTGCGCTGCGGCTTGAATGCTGTAGCTTCGCTTCAGCCGGAGGCGGTGGTCATTGCAGCGGCGGATCAGCCGTTTGTGGCAGTGGGTCAGATCCGCCGGTTCATTCAAGCGTATGAGCAGCACCCGGAGCTTGATTATGTCACCAGTGCGCAAGAAGGATTGCTGATGCCGCCTACCCTGTTCTCAAGCACGCTGTTCGGCGGACTTCAGGAGCTGGACGAGGAGGAGGGCATAGCTGCCATTATGCGGACCAAGGAGTATAAGGGGCTCATTCTGCCGCAAGAGCCTGTTCAGACGTTCGCAGAGGCCGGGCTGCCAGAGAGCTTCGGGGAATTCCGCAGAGAATGGAGCGTGCGGAGCGGCAATAGACAGTGAATTCGCTATTTTTCAAAGGCATGTAAGGTAATATCACTTAATTTAAGTTTAATTTGAGATGACTTCGTGCATGAAGCACAAAAGCGGCCCCTCTTCTTATCCAAACACACAAAGCTATGTTATATAAATTTACGTAAGTGCTGCGCCTCAGTATAGTAGAGATAAATTAATGGCTGTAGCCATTAGGAGAGATATCCTGGAGGAGGAGAATTATGAAACAAAGGGGTCTGGCATTCAAATTCAGCGTCATCACGATGTTCCTGCTGGCGGTGGTTCTGACGGGTTGCGCGAAGAATAATACGGCGTCTAATACGGGTGCGGCAGCAACGACAGAGCCTTCGGCGGCAAGTACACCGGCAGGCAGCGAGGCGCCGGTAACAACTGAGCCGGCAGCGAAGAAGCCGACGGTTGCTTTTGTCTATATCGGGCCTCCGGGTGACGGCGGGTATACGTATCAGCATGATCAGGGCCGTCTGTATATGGAGAAGGAGCTTGGGATCAAGGCTGATTTCGTTGAAAATGTACCGGAAAGCGCCGATGCCGAGCGGATCATCACAGAGCTTGCGCAAAACCATGACATCGTGTTCACCACAAGCTTCGGTTATATGGATTTCACCTTGAATGTAGCTGGTAAATTCCCTAACGTGAAATTCCTGCACGCTTCCGGCTACAAGACAGCAGAGAACATGGGAACCTACTTCGGCAAAAACTATCAGGCAAGCTATCTGTCCGGGATCGCGGCAGGCAAAATGACAAAGAAAAATCATCTCGGCTATGTGGGAGCCTTCCCGATCAGCGAGGTGATCTATAATCTGAACGCCTTCACGCTGGGCGCGCAGAGTGTCAACCCGGCGGTTAAGGTGGATGTGGTGTGGACGAATACCTGGTATGACCCTGCGACTGAACGTCAGGCAGCCATCAGTCTGCTCGACAAAGGGGCGGATGTCCTGCTGGCGTATCAGGATTCACCGGCTACCCTTCAGGCTGCGGCGGAACGGGGAGCTTTTGCCGGGGGGAATGACTCAGATATGAGCAAGTATGCACCGGACAACTACTTAACCAACCCTGTATGGAACTGGGGCCCTTATTATGTAAAAGCTGTACAGTCCGTGATGGACGGAACCTGGAAAAGTGAGCAGTATTCCGGCGATATGGCGGACGGCATGGTGGAGCTGGCACCGTTCGGCAATAAGGTTCCCGAGGATGTGAAGAAGCTGGTGGAGGACGCCAAGGCCAAGATCATCAGCGGCGGGCTGGATGTATTCACTGGACCGATCTCGGACAACAAGGGCAATGTAACCGTTAAGGACGGCCAGAAGCTGACCCTTGAAGAGGTGCTTGGCATGAACTGGCTGGTCAAGGGTGTCGAGGGCACGATTCCGCAATAACAGCAGCTACACATCTTCATACAGCACAGCCTTACGGGTGGGGCGGGTTCCGGGTGTCGGAGCCTTCCCCACCTGTACTATAACTACCCTGAAAGGAGCGTAGTACCATGCAGGACCCTTCGGTTGAAATGCGCGGGATAGTGAAGACATTCGGTGCTGTAACGGCCAGCGATCAAGTTGATTTTTCGGCAAATGCGGGGGAGATTCACGCGCTGCTCGGGGAGAACGGGGCAGGGAAAAGCACAGTCATGAGTATGCTGTCAGGAGTGTACCGGGCGGACGCCGGGGAGATTCTCATTCATGGCAAACCGGCCAGAATCCGTTCCCCGAAGGATGCGGCACTGCTTGGTGTAGGCATGGTCTTTCAGAACTTCAGACTGGTGCAGAGCCTTACAGCGGCGGAGAATATCGTGCTTGGCGAAAAGTCGTCTTTCTGGCGCGGCAGCAGATGGATTAAACGTAAGCATGAAGAGATAGAGGTGCTTGGAGAACGGTATGGCTTGAAATTTCCCGTCGACCGGCCGATCTGGCAGCTGTCTGTCGGCGAACAGCAGCGCGTTGAGATTGTCAAGACGCTGTACCGGGGGGCAGATATCATCATTCTGGATGAGCCGACCTCGGTGCTGACGCCGGGGGAGGCGGAGCAGCTGTTCGAGACGCTTCAGGTGATGAAGCAGGCGGGTAAGACGGTGATCTTGACTACGCATAAAATGAAGGAGGTCATGGCCTCCTCGGACCGGATCTCCGTGATGCGCAAGGGGAAAATGATTGCTTCGCTGATGACGGGCGAGACGGATGAGCTGGAGCTGGCCCGGCTTATGGTAGGCCGGGAGGTTACAATCAGCCGTCAGGAGCGCGAGGCGACGGCCGGAGAGCCGCTGCTGATCGTCCGCGATCTGGAGGTGGCTGCGGATCATGGCCGCAAGGCGCTGGATGCCCTGTCGCTTACTGTTCATGAAGGCGAAATTGTGGGCGTGGCCGGTGTTGCGGGCAACGGGCAGAAGGAGCTGGCAGAGGTATTGACAGGGCTTAGAGCATGGAGGACGGGCGAGATCCGGTTTGACGGCAGTCCTGTAAAAACAGCTTCGGTAAGAGGAGCGATCGATTCGGGCATCTCGCATGTGCCGGAGAACCGGATGAAGAGCGGTCTGGCCGGACGGCTGGGGTCCGTTGACAACCTGCTGTTCAAGTCTTACCGCAGCGGGGAGCATTCCCGGTTCGGCTTCCTGAAGGCGGCCAGGAACCGCTCCTGGTCACAGGAGCTGGTCCACCGCTTCAATGTGAAGACGCCGGAGCTGGATACTCCCGTGCAGCAATTGTCCGGCGGGAATCAGCAGAAGCTGCTGTTCGCCCGCGAGGTCAGCCACCGACCGAAGCTGATGGTAGCCGTGCATCCGACGCAAGGGCTGGATGTCGGTGCGGCGGCAGGGGTGCATGAGCTGCTGATGGAGCTGCGCAGCTCCGGCAGCGGGGTGCTGCTGATCTCTGAGGATCTGGATGAGCTGCTGCAGTTATCTGACCGTATTCTGGTGATCTACGGCGGTTCAATTATAGGCGAGAGCGATCATGATCAGGCGGACCGGGAACAAATCGGTCTGATGATGGCCGGCATCCGGAGCAGGGAGGGAAGTGCCGTATGAGTCCGAAGCCTGGAACTGAATCTGCAACGCTTACGCCGCTGGCGGGGCGCAGCGGGAGGTGGTACTCCCTCAGGCTGGAATATGATTCAAGCCGTACCCGTTCACCGTGGTGGACGCCTATCCTGTCGGTTGTTCTGGCGCTCTTGCTCTGTGCGGTGTTCATCGCCGCTAATGGAATGAGCCCGCTGGTCGTCTATGAGAAAATGTTCCGGGGAGCCTTCGGTACCTCCTACGGGTTCACTGAAACCATGGTCAAGGCTATTCCGCTGCTGCTCTGCGGACTAGGCATTGCTGTAGCTTACCGGATCTCTGTGTGGAATATCGGGGCGGAGGGCCAGTTGACGGTAGGTGCTATGGCGGCTACTGCGGTAACGATCTATTTTCCGGACCTGTCGTCCTTCTGGTCCATCACGCTGATGCTGGTTTCCGGTACAGCGGCCGGAGCCTTGTGGGGCCTGATGACGGCGGTGCCGCGGACCCATTTCGGTGTCAATGAGCTGATTACCTCGCTGATGCTGAATTATGTGGCCCTGCTGGCTCTGGATTATGTAGTGTTCGGTCCCTGGAAGGACCCGAAGGGGTTCAACTTCCCGGGTTCCCCGATGTTCACGGCTGCCCAGTCGCTGCCGGTGCTTGGCAGCACCCGGCTGCATATCGGGCTGGTCTTCGGTCTCGTAGCCGTGCTGATCTATTATCTGATGATCCGGTTCACCCGCTGGGGCTATGAGCTGCGTCTGATCGGCGCCAATCCCACGGCTGCCCGGTATGCGGGTATCCATATCAAGAAGCATATTATCATCGTCATGCTGATCAGCGGCGGTCTGGCCGGGATTGCCGGCATGGCTGAAGTGTCGGGGGTTACGCATAAGCTAATGCAGGGGATCTCACCGGGCTATGGCTATACGGCGATCATCGTAGCCTGGCTTGCCAAGCTGAACCCGCTGGGCCTGATTGTGACTTCGGTTCTGTTCGGCGGCCTGATTGTGGGCGGCTACAGTGTTCAGACGATCGGACTGCCTTCGTCCATATCGGAAATGCTGCAGGGCGCGATCCTGTTCTTCCTGATTGCCGGCGACATGATTCACCGGTTCCGCATCCGCCGGAGCGCATAACAGCATTCTCGTACAGGAGGGAGTTCACTCATGGATTTCACTACACAGTTATTAATCGCCGCTATCTCCGCCGGAACACCGCTGCTGCTGGCGACGCTGGGAGGCATTCTGACCGAACGGGCCGGGATTATCCAGCTCGGTGCGGAGGGGCTGATGCTGATGGGGGCAGTGACGACTTGTATCGTCTACATCCGCAGCGGGAATCTGATCCTTGCGCTACTCTCAGCGATAATCATTACCGCCCTTCTGGGCATGGTTCATTCGTTCTTATGTGTCACACTGAGGGCCAATCAGACGATGTCGGGCCTGGCGATGACGCTGTTCGGCAGCGGACTTAGCGCTTATGTGGGCAAGTCGATCAGCGGCATTCCGCTGCCCGGCAGTTTGCCCAAGCTGGATCTGGAGATACTGAAGCCGGTGCCGGTGCTCGGGGAGCTTTTTGGCAGGCTGGATATGCTGACCTGGTTCAGTCTCCTGCTCGTCCTTGTGCTGCATCTGCTGATTCACCATACCTCGTGGGGGCTGCATCTGCGGGCAGTCGGCGACAATCCGGCTACTGCGGACGTCATGGGTATTCGTGTGCAGCTGATCCGTTACTGCTATGTTACTGCCGGAGCGGCGCTGATTGGTCTGGCGGGTGCGGATATGGTGCTGGCGTATGCACCGACCTGGAATGAAGGGCTGACCGCCGGACGGGGCTGGATCGCCGTGGGTCTGGTGATTTTCGCCAGATGGAATCCGCTGCGCGCTCTCTTCTGCGCCTACTTCTTCGGCGCGCTCGATTCGCTGGGCTTCCGTATTCAGCTGCTGGGGAGTGCGGTGCCGTCCTATTTTCTGAAAATGATTCCTTACGTCGTAACCATTCTCGTATTGATGTATCTGGGATACCGCAACCGCAACAAGCCCTCCGGTACGCCGGAATCGCTGGGAACACCTTATATCCGCGAACAGCGGTTCTAGGCCGGAAGGGCGCAGGCGGCAATATACAAATTAGAGGGATGGAGGCTGGCCTATGACTATACCGGCGGAGCGGTTAACTCTGAAACAGATTAATTTGATGGCAAAAACAGACTTCGTGGAGCAGCTCGGCGGCATCTTCGAGCATTCCCCTTGGGTAGCAGAGGGGGTGTACAGTGGGCGTCCGTTCGATTCGGTGCAGGACCTGCATGCTGCCATGATGGAGATAGCACGGCAGGCGGAGCCGGACCAGGTGCTGGCGCTGCTGAGAGCTCACCCGGATCTGGCGACAAGACTTGCAGTCAGTCCGCTCTCAGCGGCTGAGCAGCAGGGGGCCGGACTGGACCGGCTGACACCGGAGGAATTCGCGCAGCTTACCGGGCTGAACGCCGCCTATACAGCGAAATTCCGCTTTCCGTTCATCTTCGCCGTAAGGGGCAAAACTAAAGAAGAGATTCTTAGCGCTATCTGTGAGCGGGTAGACCGTTCGGTGGAGGAGGAGCAAGAGCAGGCGTTGCTGGAGATTGGTGCGATCACTCGTTTTCGGCTGGAGGATCTGCTGGGGGCGGAATAGAGGCTGGGCACTGCATATTATAGGAGGAAGGTGACGCAATTGTCTGGAATGAACGGACGGCTGACTACCCATGTGCTGGATCTATCACAGGGCAAGCCTGCTGCGGGCCTGTCGCTTCAGCTCTGGCGGCTGAGTACCGGAGGGCCTGTGCTGCTGCATGAGGCGGTGACGAATGAGGATGGCAGGCTGGACGCTCCGCTGCTGGCGGGAGAAGAAATGCAGGCCGGAAGCTATGAGCTGCTGTTCATGGCAGGTGATTATTTCCGGGGCGCTCAGGCTGGTGCCGGAGAACCGGAGGCTGAGGAGGAGGGAGCAGGCGCTGTAATCACGTTCCTGGACCAGATTCCGATCCGCTTCAATATGCCGGACCCCTCCGCCCATTACCATGTACCGCTGCTGGTTGCACCTGGAGGATACAGCACTTATCGCGGGAGTTAACGCGGCAATTCAGCGTACCGCTGCATCTAATCTTAAGCCAATAGACCGGAGGTGGGCCTATCATGAAGGAAGAAGGTTATGAGCTTATCATCAGGAACGGACAGGTGGTCCTGCCCGGAGAAGTCCGCAGGCTTGAGATCGGGGTGAAGGATGGCAAAATCGCTGCACTGGGCGAAGCCTTACAGGCATCGACCGGGACCAGAATTCTGGATGCGGAAGGACAATATGTGCTGCCCGGCATGATCGACATGCATGTTCACTTCAATGAGCCTGCGTTCGGTCACTGGGAGGGCTTCCGGAGCGGGTCAGCTGCTCTAGCGGCTGGCGGCTGCACCTGTTATGCGGATATGCCGCTGAACGGGAATCCGCCGACGGTGAATCTGGAGGCGCTCCGGCTGAAGGCGGAGGCCGCAGCCGGGAACTCGGCGGTGGATTATGTGCTGTGGGGCGGACTGGTGCCCGGGAATCTGGAGGAGCTGGAGGGACTGGCGGCAGCGGGCGTTACCGGGTTCAAGGCGTTCATCTCGAATCCCGGCGGTGAAGGCGAGGGCCGGTTCCGTGAGGTGGACGATGATACCCTGTATCAGGGGATGCTTCGGATCGCTGCAACCGGCGGGATACTCGCCCTGCATGCGGAGAGCGAAGCGATAACCTCGGCGCTGGGGGCGGCGGCACTACGTGCCGGGCGCAGCGGCGCGAGGGATTTTGCGGCTTCGCGTCCTCCGCAAGCGGAGCTGGAGGCTGTAGCCAGGGCGCTGCTGTACAGTGAGCGGACCGGCTGTAAGCTGCATTTCGTCCATATCAGCACAGCGGCAGCCCTGGAGCTGATTCATGAGGCCAAGCTGCGCGGTCTGGATGTGACCGCAGAGACCTGTCCTCATTATCTCATCCTGGATGAAGACAGCATGGAGACTCTCGGGGCGCTGGCGAAATGCGCTCCGCCCCTGCGCAGCAGCAGTGAACGGGACCGGCTGTGGGCGGCGCTGGCTGCGGGCCGGGTGGATCTGGTCGCCTCCGATCACTCCCCCTGTCCGCCTGAATTGAAGCTGGCGCCCGGGCTGTCGTTCATGGAAGCCTGGGGCGGGATATCGGGAGCACAGAGCAGTCTGGAATTGATGTTCCATGAAGGCGTTCATGTGCGCGGCCTGCCGGTTACGCAGATCTCAGCGCTGATCTCCGGCCTTCCTGCCCGGCGGTTTGGGCTGGAGGGGCGCAAGGGCTCCATCACACCGGGGCTGGATGCCGATCTGGTGCTGCTTGATCCAGATGCGGCCTATACCCTGCGTGCAGAGGATCTGCTGTACCGCCACCGGCATAGCCCTTATGTCGGAATGACCTTATCCTGCAAGGTAACGGCAACGATCTGCCGGGGCAATGTTGTCTATACTGCCGCGGAAGGCGTTATTGCTGGCGGCGGAGGAGAATGGCTGCGTATCCGGCACAGCCAGCCGGGGCTATGAAGCCGCCGGTCCCGCATGTCCCCGCCGGGGAGATGCTGAAGCTGCTGGATGAACTCGCAGCCTACAGCGCTCCGGGTCCTGGAGTTACCCGGCTGCTGTATACGCCGGAGTGGCAAGGGGTTCAGCATTTTTTGCAGGAGAGAATGGCCGGGCTCGGGCTTGAGGTCAGGATGGATCAGGTAGGGAATGTCTATGGCACACTGGCCGGTTCTCAGGTAAGCGACAAGGTTATCCTGACCGGCTCGCATATTGACACGGTGGTGAACGGCGGGCGGTATGACGGTGCTTATGGTGTAGCGGCAGCTGTAACTGCGCTGCACTATCTTCTGGAGACCTTCGGTCCGCCGCTGCGGACGCTTGCGGTGGTATCCTTCTGCGAGGAAGAGGGCAGCCGCTTTCCGCTGACGTTCTGGGGCTCGGGGAATGTGACCGGGCTGTATAGCGGGAAGGAATGTATAGACTGCACAGATGCGGATGGGATCACGCTGGGGGCAGCGATGGCGGCCTGTAGCCTGGCAGGGGATGAAGGGTTGGCTGCTGAAGCTGCGGCGGGTCTGGAGCAAAGCTTCTGGCGCAATAGTAGCCCTGTGCGCAGTGATATTGCCGCTTATGTCGAGCTGCATATTGAACAGGGGATTATTCTGGAGCGGACGTCCCGGAAAATCGGGGTCGTGCAGGCTATCGCCGGACAGCGGCGGTATCTTGTCAAGGTCGGCGGGACGGCCAATCATGCAGGGACTACGCCGATGGGGTTAAGACAGGATGCACTGGCCGGGAGTGCGGAGATGCTGCTGGCATTGGAGCGGTCCGCCCTGGCGGAGGGTGATCCGCTGGTAGCCACAACGGGGCGGCTAGAGGTCTATCCGGGGACATCCAATGTGATTCCCGGCGAAGTGCAGTTCACACTGGATATCCGGCATAGCGAAGCCGGGGTGCTGGAGCGCTTCTGCGCAGCGGTCCTGGCGGAGTTCGCTGAGCTTGGGCGCAGGCGCGGCCTGACGCTTGAGGTACAGCCGCTGCTGGAGACAGCCCCTGCTCCTATGGATCAGGAGCTGCGCGGGGCTCTTGAAGAGATCTGTCTCCGGCAGGAGAAGCCTTACCTGAGCATGGTCAGCGGTGCGGGACATGACGCCCAGCTGTTTGCCCCGCGCTGCCCGGCCGCAATGATCTTCGTGCCGAGCCGGGGCGGGATCAGTCATTCCCCCGGGGAGTACACCTCCCCGGAGGATCTCGCTGCTGGACTGGAAGTGCTGACAGCCATATTATATAGATTAGCTTATGCTGAAGTTACGTAAAATCCCGGGAGACCGGGTCTGAGGGAGGGGAGAGAATCATGAAGCGGTACGAAGATTTGTCGCCGTCCTTGCGGTGCATTATGACCCCCGGCCCCGTGGAGGTTGATCCGCGTGTGCTGCGGGCGATGTCTTATCCGGTGCTGGGACAATTCGATCCAGAATTCACAGAGATCATGAATGAGACGATGGAGATGCTGCGTGAGCTGTTCGCCACCAAGAATCAGTGGGCGTATCCGGTAGACGGGACTTCGCGTTCCGGCATTGAGGCGGTGATGGTCAGCCTGATTGCGCCGGGGGACCGGGTGCTGGTTCCGGTCTTTGGCCGTTTCGGTCATTTGCTCCATGAGATTGCTGAACGCTGCGGCGCTGAAGTACTCACGATTGAACAGACTTGGGGCCGTGTCTTTCCGCCGGAGGAGGTAATTGAGGCTATACGGCGCTTCAAGCCGGATGTGGTGGCGATAGTTCACGGCGAGACCTCTACAGGCCGTGTGCAGCCGCTGGCCGAGATCGGGCGGGCCTGCCGGGAGCAGGATGCGCTGCTGATTGTGGACGCCGTGGCGACGATCGGCGGGGTGCCGGTAGAGACAGATGCCTGGATGCTGGATGCCGTGGTCGGCGGAACGCAGAAGTGCCTGTCCATCCCTTCAGGTATGGCCCCGGTAACGTATAATGACCGGGCTGAGGCCAAGCTGCTGAAGCGCAAGCAGGTAGAACGTGGACTTAGGACTGACGCTGCTGCTGTCAGCGAGCTGCCTGTGGTGCGCAGTAATTACCTTGACCTGAGTATGCTGCAGGATTACTGGAGTCCCCGGCGGCTCAATCACCACACGGAGATGACCTCCATGCTCTATGCTCTGCGGGAAGGCCTGCGGCTGGTCCTGGAGGAAGGGCTGGAAGCGCGGTATGCCCGGCACCGGTTCCACGAGCAGGCGCTGGTCGCCGGTCTGACAGCTATGGGTCTGGAGTTATACGGGGATGCGGAGAGTAAGCTGACTGTAGTCACCTGTGTCCGTATTCCTGCGGGAATCGACGGAGAGTCCGTCCGTTCCATGCTGCTGGGCCGCTTCGGGATTGAGATCGCCAGCTCCTTCGGACCGTTACAAGGCCAGATCTGGCGGATCGGTACCATGGGCTTCAGCTGCCGGGAGAATAATGTGCTGCGTCTGCTTGGCGCGCTGGAGGCCGTGCTTATCCGCCATGGGTACGCGGTACCTGCCAGTCAGGGCGTTCAGGCGGCACTTGACGTATATGATTCAAAAGTAAGATAATCATACAATGCGATTTGTTTAAGTGACGGCTTGCGCCCCTTGAGGGGTGTCAGGGCCGTTTTTTCTAAATAGATAACCGGAAGGGAGTGCACATGATGACTTATACACGACAACCATTGGCCGACTGCGTGCCTGAGCTGGTAGCTACAGCCCGGGGAGATCAGAAGGCTACACTGGTAATTACAGGCGGCAAGCTGGTCAATGTATGCTCCGGTGAGATTCTGGACGGCATGTCCGTCGCTGTACAGGGCGGGCGCATTGCTTACGTCGGCAAGGACGTCTCCCATACGATTGGGGAGAGAACGCAGGTTATTGATGCGGCGGGCAGATACATTGCTCCCGGCTTGATTGACGGACACTGCCATATCGAGAGCACTCAATTGACGGTGACTGAATTCGCCCGCGCAGTGCTGCCGCTGGGGACGACCGGAGGCTTCTTCGACGCCCATGAGATTGCCAACGTATTCGGGCTAAAGGGAATTAAGCTGATGCTGGACGAGATGCGGGGAACGCCGCTGGCTGCCTATATGCAGGTGGCTTCCTGTGTCCCTTCTGCGGGCGCGGAATTTGAGACAACCGGCGCGTCCATCGGACCGGAGGAAGTAGCGGAAGCCTACACCTGGGGCGAGGATGTGATCGCGCTCGGCGAAGTCATGAACTTCCCGGGTGTAGTCTACGGCGATGAGAAGATGATCGGAGAGATCCAGGCCACGCTGCGTGCGGGACGGTATGTTGACGGGCATTTCACCTGGCCGGCGAGTGACTGGAGACTTCCGGTCTATGCCGCAGCAGGGGTGACAGGGGATCATGAGTGTGTGACAGCGGAGGATGTGATCGAACGTGTACGTCTGGGGATGTATGCCAAAATGCGCCGCGGCTCTGCCTGGCATGATGTCGCCAAAACCATCACGGCGCATACCGAGCACGGGCTGGACCCGCGCCGGATGATGCTGGTGACAGATGACCGCAGCTCCGAATCGCTGCGCGATGAGGGGCATATGGATTTTGTCGTGCGCCATGCGATCTCCCAGGGGGTGAAGCCGGTCACGGCTTTTCAGATGGCAACGATCAACACAGCCGAGCGCTTCGGCGTAGCCCGCGATATCGGCTCCATCACGCCGGGCTCCTGCGCGGATATCATTCTGCTGGACGGAAATCTGGCCGATGTTCATGTGGTCATGACAATTGCGGCTGGCGTTGTTGTGGCTGAGAACGGAAGCATGACGGCTGTGCTGAGTCCTTACACCTACCCGGATGAAGTACTGGCCTCTGTGCATCTGCAGCAGCCTCCGGTTCCCGCAGACTTCGTGATCCACGCGCCCATTGAGGAAGGTGTTCTGGCTACGCGGGTCATCCAGGTCATTGAGAACCATGTGGAAACCGGCGAGCTGATCATGAGCCTGCCAGTGGCTGGATCGGAGCTGGTTGTGCAGGGCGGCCTGTGCAAAATCGCTGTTTTGGAGCGGCACAAGGGAACCGGCAACAAATCTGTCGGGGTCGTGCAGGGCATCGGCTTCCGCGAGCCTGCGGCCATAGCGATGACTGTAGCTCATGACAGCCATAATGTGCTGGTCATCGGCAACGATGATGGCCTAATGGCGCAGGCAGCAGCTGCCGTGACGGAAGCGCAGGGCGGTGTTGCGGTGATTACCGCTGCCGGGACCACCTTGTTCCCGCTGGCGATTGCCGGACTGATGTCCGCAGAGCCATTCGAGATTGCCGCTGCGCAATCTGCTGCCATCAGCAAAGCGTTATATGATGCGGGCTGTACGCTGAACTATGCTTTTATGACCCTGTCTCTGCTGGCCCTGGCGGTTATCCCCACACTGCGGATCTCCGATAAAGGCTTGGTGCGGATCTCCCCCGAAGAGGGAATTCAACTGGTACCGTTGTTCGTCAGCTAAGGCTGCGGGACTTCCTGCCGGGGAAGATATACTAGTATTCTAATCTTGAGCCATTCAGTCTTTCACAGACTGGGTGGCTTTTTGTTTGTTGTTTAGGAAATTATAGTTCCCGTCTATTGTGGAGAAGCTTGCGCATAGATTTGTGGATAAGCGTTCTTAGAATGATTCGTAGAGTGACTTTGTTGCTGAACGTGGCTGAAGGATCGCCGGGAGGAGAGGGAGGTGTACCTGATAGACCGAATACAATAGGACTGGACGCGCCGCATCGGCCAAATGTAATCGAAAAACCGAACACAATAGGACCGGACGCGCCGCATCGGCCAAATGTAATCGAAAAACCGAACACAATGGGACTGGGAGCGCCACTTAGGCCAAATGTAATCGAAAAACCGAACACAATGGGACTGGGAGCGCCGCGTAGGCCAAATGTAATCGAAAAACCGAACACAATACGACCGGACGCGCCGCGTAGGCCGCTCCTAAGCGTCGCCGTAATTCATACTCCATATCCTGCACCGCTTTGTCCTTCGTCTGTGGGCATAAAAAAGATATTAATTAACCGATTTTTCGCAGCGTGAAACAGAAAATTTTAAGTTTTTAATGAAAAAGCATTAACAATAGGGGCGGAAAAGACGATAATACTTTTAAATTAGTTAAAATTATTGTCGAATCATGAAAATTCAGCATATACAGATAGTCCAAACCTGAGGAACGGGGTGCATGAGAATGATGAGATTAGAAACACAGGACATCTTGAATATCACCAGGAAGCAAATTACCGGTATTTTTAAAATGGAGCCGGTTGAACTGAAATTTGTCAATGATTATCAGGGTGAGCAGTATCTGCTGACCAATGATAAACTGCATCTCAGCAACCAGCATTATTGGGCTAAGGTCATGGAATGTGTGTTCGAGAACCATGTCAGACCTGTTCTGATGTGCGAGGTGCTCTACTTCCTGCGCAATGAGTTTCTGGAAAGTGACATCAAGCTGATGTTCTCCTATGATTTTGCGGAGGGCTCGGAGGGGGAAGCGGCGGCTTCGGCCGAGATCAGCTTCAAGGATTCGCCGGATCTGCAGCCTGATGAAATTGCCGAATTGATTGATTTTGCGCTGACTTTGCAGGATAAGCAGTGGTTCGAGGAACTGACTGCCAAATATAAACAGCTCACTCTTCAGTAATCATAACTCTAATAAGCCGCCCGTTCACAGGATCAAGGTACCTGTAGACCGGGCGGCTTATTGTTTAAAATATAGAATTTATATAGCGGGGTGCCACCCCTGGGCTGTGCCGCTTACCAGTTCCGCGAGGAAGCTGATCCACTCTTCCGTGTCGTTCAGACAAGGGGCCACCTCCAGCATCTCGGCGTTTCCGCCGCCCATGGCGAAGAGCTCCCGGCCTTCTACTCCCAGCTCATGCAGCGTTTCGAGGCAGTCAGTGACAAGTCCGGGTGAGAAAATCAGCGGCCGCCGGATTCCGCGTCCGTGAAGCTCCTTCAGCGTATCCGCAGTGGACGGACCCACCCAGGTCTCCGGCCCGAAGCGGGACTGGAAGGAGAGCTGCCAGCGTTCCGGGGTCCAGCCTATCGCTTCTGCGAGCAGACGGCCTGTCTCCTGGCACTGCTGCGGATAGGGATCTCCGGTCTCGGCATAACGGCGGGGAATGCCGTGGAAGGACAGGACATAATAATCCGGCTCTTCACTCATCGCGCGGATCTGCCGCTGCAATAAGGATTGCATCGCTGCAATATAGCCGGGTGCATCATGGTAGGCTTCTACGAACCGCAGCGCCGGTACGAAGCGCTTGGATACCTGCCCGTAACGGCTATGCCGTCCCAGAGCGGCGAAGCTTGCAGCTTCATAGACGGAAGCTGTTGTCGTCGAGGAGTACTGCGGGAATAACGGAAGGACAATGATGCGGGTCACTCCCGAAGCTTCCAGCTTGCGGAAGGCTTCAGCCATGCCGGGGGTGCTGTAAGCAAGCCCCAGCTCGACTTGATAGCTGCTGCCCAGCAGTGCCTGGAGCGCTGCCTGCTGTGTTCTGGAGTGGACGAGCAGAGGCGAGCCCTCTTCCATCCAGATCTCCTGATACAGCTTCGCGGACCGGCGCGGACGGGTGCGCAGAATAATGCCGCGCAGCAGCGGCTGCCAGAGCAGCGGATGATAATCAATGATTCTGCGGTCAGACAGAAACCGCTTCAGATAGGGGCGGACCGCCTTGGCGCTCGGGGCGTCAGGAGTTCCGATCTGAGCAAGAATAACGCCTATACACGACTGATTCATAAGCGGCTGTTGCTCCTTTCCATGAACATGACATCGTTTAAAAATATCATATTCAAGCACAACCACACAATATAATATATCGCACGGATATCATATGAAGGAGGATATGGGAGATTATGAGAGGCGGAAGAAATATATATTTTATGTTATTGCAAAAAAGTGATGTTTCTTATAGGGTGTGTGATTTTCTACACAGAGAAAAGAGTTTCAATTTTGTTACCATCAAGCCAGAAATATTCACCAGCAGCTTGAAGTCCACCTATGTGAATTAATTCACTGCAGTATGTGATTTTTTTTCACCTTTTGAAAGATTGTATATATAGATGAATCTTTTCTTACACGGGCTGGGCCGAGCAGGATTGAAGGAAGGAGTGGGTGATGTTCAGGAAGAGTTGGCTGCTCTTCGTAATCAGAAAGAAATGAATGGACCAAAACGGTTTGAAAACGCTACATACTACTGGGGAATAATAAAGGAGCATACGCATTTGAAAAAACTAATTTCTTTGACTGTAAGCGCAGCCTTGCTGCTCGCGCCACTAGCCTACACGATTAACGCACCGGCCTTGAATCTGAAGGTGGATGCGGTTTCAGCAGCCTCGGAAGAAGCGCCGGCAGCGACTGCTAAACCCGCTCCGAAGGCAACGGCCAGACCAGTAGCCACTCCGAAGGCAACAGCCAAACCGGCAGCCACTCCGAAGGCAACAGCCAAACCGGCAGCCACTCCGAAGGCAACAGCCAAACCGGCGGCAACCCCGAAGGCGACAGCCAAACCGGCAGCCACTCCGAAAGCAACAGCTGCACCGGCAGCAACAGCTAAAGCAACCACTGCACCGGCAGCATCCGCCAAGGCTTCTGCGAAGCCAGCGGCAACTGCGAAGCCTGTAGCAACAGCAGCACCAGTTACTGTGCACGAGGATGTATATCAGGACGGAGTATATGTGGCCTATGGAGATGCGTATTCCAAGGGTACAGAGGGTGCGAAGGTAACGATTAAAGACGGCAAGATCTCCGATATCGAGCTGCTCAGAACCAGCCCGAAGATCATCGACCGCAATGCCCGTGAGAATTACAGCGGCGTGTGGGCAGCCTATGGCCTGATGAAAGACAGACTGATGGGCAAAACCAGAGACGGCGCGGCTGCGGTTGACGCTGTATCCGGCGCAACCCGTACCAGCAACGGCTGGAAGCTGTCTGTAGACAGAGCTTTTGAGAGATCGCTTGCGCACCAAGCGGCTGATGCCACATATTTTGGCGGAGTCCACATGGGTGTAGACCCTGAGGCTAAATACGCAGTCTTTGCTACCTATGAAGCAAACAAGCTGACTGCGGTTAAATTGTATCCGCTGAGCGCTACCGGAGATTTCGTGGATGAGAAGACCTATACTGCTGAACAGACCGCAGCGATTGCAGCAATCACTCCTGCACTGCTTGCCAAAGGTGCTAGTGTGCAGCCGGTAGCCGGCTTCGAGGCAGAGACCAAAGCCGCAGTGAACGCCTTCTGGGATGCCGAACAGAATGCCAGCATCAACAACAAGGCTGCTTATGTTGACGGATTCTACTCTTCCTACGGTACAGCAAGAAGTGTAGGCGTGGAAAGAGCGGATGTTGTGATCCGCAACGGCAAGCTGGTGGATGTGAAGCTGTTCAGACTGGGCAACAACTTGATCGACAGAGGCGCAACCGCTTATGCGGAGGTTGTGAAGGCGAATGCTCCGATGACAGCCAAGCTGCTGGCTAACGGCTCTTATTTTGCCAAATATGACGAGAAGGTAGACGGAATTTCGGGCGCTACCGAGAGCAGCCACGGCTGGAACCAGGCGGTAGAGCGTGCTTTTGAGAAAGCCTTGAAGGTTCCGAGTGAAGGTCAGTATTTCGACGGTAAATTTGCCGGTGTGGATAATCAGTCCAAGGTTATGGTGCTGGTTGATGTCGAGGCCGACCAAGTAACGGGAATCAAGCTGAGCCTGTTCGGTACAGACGGCAAGCTGATTGCTGACGACAAGCGTACTGAAGCACAGAAATCCCTTGTAGACCAGCTGACTGCCGGACTGCTCGCAAGCGGCGTGCAGGCTCTGGATATTGCCGGACAGGAAGCTCTGTCGGCTGCAGCAGAAGCAGCTCTGACTGATGCTTTGACCAATGCGTCCAAAGTACAAGGCACTTATAAAGACGGCACCTTCACCGCTTATGGTGATGCTTATGACAAAGGCACGAACAAAGCAGACGTTACACTGCGTAACGGCAAGATCGTAAATGTTGCTCTTTCCCGTGTTGGCATGAACATGGTGGATCTGGGTAAAGCCGCTTATGCTGAGGTGCAAAAAGCCATTCCGGTTCTGACCGCCAGCTTCCTGGCCGCAGGCACAAGAGAAGGTGCCCAAGGGGTCGATGCGGTATCCGGCGCTACCAGCAGCAGCAATGCGCTGAAGGCAGCCGTTGACAGAGCTTATGGTAAAGCGGAAATTACGGAAACGGATAAGGCCGCTTACTTCGACGGGATTTTCATCGGTGCAAGTGTGGATAAGACTGTAAATGTTATGGTTACTACTAAGTATAATGTGCCTGTAACTATGGCTGTGTACTACCTGGATGATAAAGGTAAAGTAAGATATAATCTGACGGATGATGAGCTGCTGGTGAAATACGAGATCGAGAATACCTCGAACGGCAAGGGACTGCATAAGTACGGGTACCGTGCAGCAGCCTTCGGAGCGAATGATGCCCAGAAAGCCATCTCCGCCAAAGCGGTAGAAGCGATCAAAGCAGCGCTCGAATCTGCCGGCAAATAACAGAATCCATTCACTGAGGGTTGTCCTTGGCCATGTAAATGGCCGGGACAGCCCTTTTTGCAGGTGTGGACATAAATAGGAATGCCAATCGTATAGTAATTTAAAGGGATTTGGGAAGGGAGTGTCAAACCTCTAATATACACACTAATATACACAGCAGGCCAAGACCTGTAAGTAATAGGAGGCTTCACAATGACATTAATCAAACAGCTAGCCCCGCAGGATGAATTCACCGGCTTCTATCTGCTTAGAGAACTGGTACTGAAACAGACGAACGGGACTCCTCCCAAGGATTACTTCGATATTGTACTAGGTGATTCCAGCGGTCAGATTTCGGCTAAATATTGGGACGTCAGTGTGACGGATAAGGAGACTTTTTTTCCGATGGCACTGGTGAAGGTCCGCGGAATTGCCCATACCTACCGGGAGAAGCTCCAGGTCAAGGTCACCAAGGTCAGACTGGTGGATGAATCCGACGGAGTGTCGCTTACGGACTTCATCCGCTCGGCTCCTGTGCGTCCCGTGGACCTGGTCCATACGATCAAAAACGCGATGGCCAGCATTGCCGACCCGGAAATTGCGTCAGTTGTTAACTTCTGTGTCGGTAAGGTAGAGGAGAAGCTGATGCATTATCCGGCGGCCAAAACCCATCATCATGCTTATTTTGCCGGACTGGCTTATCATATGGTCAGAATGCTGGAGATTGGAGATTTCCTGTGCAAGCAGCGTCCGTTCCTGAATCCTGATCTGATGAGAGCGGGCATCATCCTCCATGATATCGCCAAGCCGGAAGAGATGATCTCGCAGTACGGCATTGTGTCGGACTACAGTGTGAAGGGCAAGCTGATCGGGCATATTTCCATGGCCTCCAGCTGGATTACGGAAGCGGCAATTCGTACCGGCATTGATCTGGATTCTGAGAAAATCCTGGCGCTTCAGCATCTGGTATTATCCCATCATAATCTGGGCGAGTGGGGAAGCCCGGTCCAGCCGCAGACGGCTGAAGCGGTTGCCCTGCATCATATTGATGCCATGGATGCCAAGCTGCAAATGGTGGAGGACGCCCTTGATACCACTCCAGAGACAGAGGAATGGACGCCGTTCATTAGAGGTCTGGAGAATAAGGCCGTCTACCGGCTGAAGTTATAACGATTGAGACCCTTATATCGCTGAAAAAAAAGCAATTCCCCCATCCCGTAGTTGCGGTTTGGGGGGATTGCTTTTTTTAGGATTAGGACGCGCAGAACGTATGCGAAAAACAGGCATGACAAGACAGAGGCCTTGTCACCCCCAGGAATGAAAATAAGTGGGTGGCATCCGTCGCATCCATTCTAAAAGATGCTGTAGTCGT